>JAGLUD010000373.1 GCA_023134935.1 Paracoccaceae bacterium
CAAAAATCTTGCTGCCTAAGGATTACCTAAGATTATGGCTAACGGGCGAATATATTTCGGATATGTCAGATTCCGCCGGTACAAGCTGGCTGGATGTCGCAAAACGTGATTGGTCGGGCGTTCTACTGAATGCTGTAGATCTTGACCGAAACCACATGCCCGATCTGGTGGAGGGCAGTGACGAAGGCGGGCGATTGCGCACCGCACTAGCAACACGCTGGAACCTGCCCCAAGGCATTGTTGTAGCTGGAGGCGCTGGTGACAATGCGGCCTCCGCTATTGGTATGGGAACTATACAGGCAGGGCAGGCGTTTATTTCGCTGGGTACATCTGGCGTCCTTTTTGCAGCCAGTTCCAGCTATTCCCCCAAACCAGAAAGCGCCGTGCATACGTTTTGCCACGCGTTACCTGACATGTGGCATCAGATGGGCGTTATCCTATCCGCGACAGATTCATTGGAATGGTACGCGAATATCGCGGGTAAAAGCGCCAAGACGTTGACGGGTGAACTTGGCGACGATCTGAAAGCTCCCGGCTCGACCGTATTTCTTCCTTACCTTGGTGGAGAGCGCACACCACATAACGACTCTTCAGTTCGCGGAGCGTTCCAAGGGCTGTCGCATAACGACGACCAGCAAGCCCTTACCCGCGCGGTTCTTGAGGGCGTTGCATTTGCCTTTCGCGACAATCTTGAAGCGTTGCGCTCAACGGGTACGCAAATTCCGCGTGTTTTGGCGGTCGGCGGCGGGTCGCAGTCCTGTTATTGGCTAGAAGTGATCGCCACGACGTTGGGCATCCCGATCGATGTCCCCGACGATGGCGATTTTGGCGCGGCATTCGGCGCTGCTCGCCTTGGGCTTGTTGCTGCCAGTGATGCTAACCCGCTCGAGATTTGCCAAACACCTAAAATCGCACGAACAATTCAACCGAACGCATCCCTTGTGCCTGCGTTCGACGATGCCTATCAAACTTATACCGCGGCCTATCCAGCCCTGAAAGGAAACTAAAATGACCGACTTTTTCGGCGACATCCCGCAGATCAAATACGAGGGTGCTGACAGCACCAACCCGCTGGCTTTCCGTCATTACAATCCCGATGAAATTATCATGGGGAAACGTATGGAAGACCATCTGCGTTTTGCAGTGGCTTACTGGCATTCCTTTGCATGGCCGGGCGGTGACCCGTTTGGTGGTGAAACATTCCAGCGACCATGGTTTGGCGACACAATGGAACTCGCCAAGATGAAAGCAGATGTTGCTTTCGAGATGTTCAATATTCTTGACGTTCCGTTTTACTGCTTCCACGATGCCGACATGCGCCCAGAGGGTGCAAACTTTGCCGAGAGCAAACGCAACCTCGAAGAGATGGTCGATTACCTTGCGCTGAAAATGGAATCTTCGCGCACGGAACTGCTTTGGGGGACAGCCAACCTGTTTTCCAACCGCCGTTTTATGTCGGGTGCTTCGACAAACCCAGACCCAGACGTTTTCGCGTATTCCGCAGCAACTGTAAAAACCTGCATTGATGCGACGCACAAACTTGGCGGGCAAAACTATGTCCTTTGGGGCGGGCGCGAAGGATACGAGACCCTGCTGAACACTGACATGGGCACTGAACTTGATCATATGGGTCGGTTCTTGAATATGGTTGTGGAATACAAACACAAGATCGGCTTCAAAGGCGCCATTCTGGTGGAACCAAAGCCGCAGGAGCCATCCAAGCATCAATATGATTTCGATGCGGCGACTTGTTATTCGTTCTTGCAGAAATACGGGCTGGAAAATGAAGTGCAGCTAAATCTTGAACAAGGTCACGCGATCTTGGCAGGGCATTCGTTTGAACACGAAATCGCAACGGCTATTGCTATGGGCGCTTTTGGGTCCATCGATATGAATCGCAATGATTACCAGTCCGGCTGGGACACAGACCAGTTCCCGAACAACACGCCAGAGGTTGCGTTGGCTTACTACCACATCTTGAAGGCGGGTGGATTTGACAAAGGCGGCACAAATTTTGATGCCAAACTCCGCCGTCAATCGCTTGATCCCGTTGATCTGATAGCGGCGCATGTCGGTGGCATGGACATCTGTGCGCGAGGCCTAAAGGCCGCGGCGGCAATGGTTGAAGATGGCGGTCTCGAGGATGCATTGAACGAGCGGTATGCTGGGTGGCAGACTAAATCGGCAACCGACATGCTGACAGCGGAAACCCTCGACGATATTGCCGCGCGTGTTCTGAAAGAGAATATCAACCCCGAACCGCGTTCCGGCCGGCAAGAAATTCTAGAGAACTACGTGAATCGATTTGTTTAACTGCAAGACCGGAAAGTTGGAGGCAAATGCTGGGTAGGTAAAACGTAGTTCAAGTGGGGTGGGGGCCCGTATTTGGCAAGACGGGATTCCTAGACCTACGAGCGCAGTTCCTAAAATAGAACGCTATTGTTTGAATTTAAGTGGGGCTATCGGGCAATATATCGCCACCAATTTTTGTGCGCCCTCAACGTGTATGTTAAAAGCGTGTCGTCATTCGGTATCCGCGGCCGAAACTCATTTTCGCGAATGTTACGGGGGTGTTGTTTAGCCATGTTGTGCGGTCGGCAGTAAATACCGGTTCACCTGTGGCTATAGAAAGAAACCGTGCCAGTTCGACGGATGCGGCGTCTGCGCTGAAGCTTAACTCTACATCGGTGAATGGTATCTGATCTAGCAACCATTCGTTCGGTCCAATGTCGCGGAAGTCTGCCTGCTCAACTTGCGGAACTGCGGCGACGTTGATCCATCGATCTTCGAACTGGAACGGAGTGCTGTCTGCGTAATGCATGCATTTCAAGTGCACAACCTGACTGTCGTGGGGGAGGTCGAGGCGCGCGCGCAGCCAGTCCGGAGCGGACAGTGTCTGTTGGTTAACTAGGACGTACCGATATTTGGCTCCAGTTGCCTCGACCTCTACTCGAACAAGCGGTATCGCAAATTTGGCTTTGCGGATCGGCGCTGCGTTAACGCGTGTCCCTGCTTTGCGCTTTCGATCCAGTATGCCTTCGTCGGCTAGCTCGCGCATGGCGCGGTTTACGGTTGCCCGCGCACAGCCAAACTCTTCGGCAAGGTCGACCTCGTTCGGGATTATCGTTCCGGGTGCCCAAGTTTTGTTGCTGATACGGTCGAGCACGCTTTGTTTAACGTCGCGAAAGGTGGTTTTTTCGGTAGCTGGCACGTT
>JAGLUD010000374.1 GCA_023134935.1 Paracoccaceae bacterium
GGTTCAGGGTCATGCCAAGGTCGCGCAAACCAATGGCGATACCGTGGAATGTGAAGGCGAGGGCGCCGAAAGTCTCGTGGAACGTCATGCCGTGGTAGGCGGGTTCGGGTTGGGACAGGGACGGGAATTTGTCGCTAGCGGACCAGTCGAAATTACCGCTGTCCACCACGACGCCGCCCATAACGGTGCCGTTTCCAGTCAGGTATTTAGTTGTGGAATGCACCACCAGCGTAGCACCTTGGGAAATCGGTTGGCACAGGTATGGCGTGGCCAGTGTGTTATCTACAATCAGAGGAACGCCCAGCCCTTCGGCAACAGCTGCGACAGACGGGATGTCCGTCAAGTAACCACCGGGGTTGGAAATGCTTTCGCAGAAAATAGCTTTGGTGTTTTCATCCGCCGCCTCTGCGATGGCATCGAGATCATCGAAATCTACGAACGTGGCAGACCAGCCGAAACGTTCTATGGTATGGCTGAATTGCGTAATCGATCCACCATAAAGACGTGTCGAGACGATCACGTTGTCACCTGGGCGCATTAGCGGGAACAATGCCATGATCTGTGCGGCGTGGCCCGAAGAACACGCAACAGCCCCAACGCCGCCTTCCAACGTGGCGACACGTTCTTGCAATACGGCGACCGTGGGATTTGTCAGGCGGGAATAAATGTATCCAACCTCCTGCAGGTTAAACAGCGCCGCCGCGTGATCCGCATCGCGAAAAACATAGGCTGTCGTCTGGTAAATCGGCGTCTGACGAGCGCCGGTAGCAGGGTCGGGCCGTGCGCCAGCATGAATTTGCAGGGTGTCGAAGCCATAAGGTGTGTCAGTCATAGAGTTTCTCCGTTATTGGCAGGATTGTCGTAAATGGGGTTAGGCGTATTCTTGTGGGTTGAGCTGAAAAGAGTCGAAAGAAACATACAGCTTTATAATTTCGACGAGATAACGCCAGTGTTAAAGCCGGCCTTGCGCAACTCGCCAAACAGACGCTGGTGTTCGATCTTGGGGCAACGGTTCATGATGACGTCTAGACCGGCGGCCTTGGCTACCGCCTCGGCGTCTTCGTTTATGACGCCGATCTGCATCCATATCGCGCGTAGACCGCGTGATGAAAGCGCGGCGATTGCATCGTCCACAATCGGCCCGACTTGGTCGGAGCGGCGAAAAATGTCTACCATGTCAATCGTTCCAACGTCTTCGGGTATTTCAGCTAATGAGGGATATATCATCTGCCCGAACAACGTTTTCCCCGCTTGCCCGGGGTTTATCGGCACAATGCGATATCCCTTCAAATTCAGGTAACGGGCAACAAAATACGATGGCCGCATTTCGTTCAAGGATACCCCGACCATGGCGATGGTTTTTGTGGTGTTAAGCAATTCACGCAGGAATTTGTCAGTATAGTCAGTCATGTCCGAAACCATACGTCTGATGAAATCGGTACACCAGACAAAAAAAGCGCCCAGACTAAGCTGGGCGCAGGTTTGGAACGAGGGACAGTGAATGAAGCGCGCGTGTTCCAGTGCGCGCCTCGTTAATATACGTAAGCGCGCATTGCCTGATTTAAAGTGCTTTTCAGATTATTGTGATCAGTTGGTTACTTTGGGCCAAAATCCGCCTAATCAGCGCTAAATTCCGTTTTCCAACGGTTTGCGGCGTATAGCGAAACGGCGGCCGCGTTGGACACGTTCAGGGATCCAAATTCGCCAGAAAATTCGATTTTGGCAATGCGGTGGCAGGTTTCCTTTGTGGATTCCCGCAATCCGGGCCCTTCAGCGCCCAGAACCAGCGCAACGGGCACGTTTGGCAAATCAGCAACGGCCTTTTCCAACGTCATGTCGGCAGTGCCATCCAGCCCGATCAGGAAGTATCCCATTTCCTTCATCGCTTCCATTGCTTTCACCAGATTACGAATACGCAAATAAGGTTGGCGTTCCAACGCGCCGGAGGCAGTTTTTGCCAGCGCACCCGTTTCCGGTGCCGAATGACGATGCGGGGCGATCACGGCGCGGGCGCCGAAGACTTCGGCAGATCGCAGGATCGCGCCAACATTATGCGGGTCGGTGACACGGTCCAGCAACAAAACCAGCGGCGCTTCATCGCGCGGCGCACAAATCTCGGAAACTGAGCCCCAGTCGAGCGGTTTCACTTCCAGCGCGGCCCCTTGGTGCACAGATTGCGGATCAAGCGGTACCTTGAAATCCCGCGTTTCGACAACCTCCGGCTCCATGCCGGACTTGTCGATTGCTTCTTCGAGCCGATCAAAGGCGTTTTTGGTAACTACCAGACGCAATTTTTCGCGCATCGGGTTTTCCAAGGCGTCGCGCACCGCATGAATGCCGAACAGCCAAACTGTTTCAGCGGCGCCCGCAGCACGGGCACGTTCTTTTTCTACGATCCAGAGTGGTTTCTTTTTGTTGCGCGGGGCCATGATGTATCCTTTTTCAAGGTTCGTGCATTGCCACGTTGCCGCGCGATTTGCAAGCTACGGTGTCATAATTGCGCTGCGTTCATATGTTTCGGTGTCCGTGGTACCATCGTCATAGGTGATTTCAACAATCACGGTTTCGATGCTGCCAAGTTCTAACGTAATAAACGGCAACCCGTCCTCCATCTTCATGGCGTTGGGGGCGGCTTCGTCGACATAGCAGGTCTCCTGTTCCCAAACCTGATCGGGGACGTCCGAATTAATCCCGTATTTTACTTCGTCCAGCCCGCAGCGATAACTTTCGAGCATGGTGAAATACAGCAGGTCATTACCATCGTATTCCCGAACGGCGACCCACATTCCTTTAATCATCGTTAAGATAGGCTTAACTTCTGCCGTAGTTGTCTGCGCCAGAGCGGGCAAAGTGGCGAGTGTCGTGGCACCGATAAGCAGCGCCGTTGATAAGTTCTTAAACATATCGGTTCTCCATAAATACCCTACCAAGTATCCACATTTACAAATTAAATGCGAGACATTTGCGCAAACCGAGGTTTTCGTGTTGACGTGGCATGGTAGTCCGACTAATCAGCCCTTCAGAAGTGATTGGGCGTCAGGCCGCAAGGTGTGGCAGGGGACTGTAACTCCCTCGGGGTGACCCACGCCTGGTTCGATTCCAGGGTCGCCCACCACTTCTGTAAGTCATTGAAGTATATGAATAATGCAAATATTCACCTACTTACATGGTGAATATTCTGTACTTTTTCCATAAAAAGGTACAGAAAATGAATTCTAAAGAGATTAAATATCTCCTCGAGGAACGGGGCAGATTTTATTATCAACGCAAGGTTCCAAAGTCGTTAGCATATCATTTAGGGATCACTCGTTGGCACCAACCTGTAGGCGAAGATTACACAGCAGCCATAGAACGTGTCAGTCAGATAAGGCGCGAGCATGATGCTCTGATTTTACAAGCGCGCGAAAACCCGGAAACTCTGACGCAACTTCGCCGCAAGCGAGAGGTTGTCGAGCAAGATAGGGAGGCGGCATATATAAAGTTAGATGCGGAGTATCGGACAAAGGTTTGGACGTGTCGCGGAATTGTGCCGC
>JAGLUD010000375.1 GCA_023134935.1 Paracoccaceae bacterium
CCAGTGATTTGAAAACTGCCGCTGACATTAAGAATTTCCCATTTACTGTTAAAACAGATCTGCGTGACAACTACCCGTTTGATATTTTCGCAATGCCCCTGCGGGATTTGTCGCGATTACATGCCTCATCCGGAACAACTGGAAAGGCGACTGTTGTTGGTTACTCTGCTGGTGATCTAGACCGTTGGGCAGGGTTGATGGCGCGCTCGATGGCCGCGGCCGGTGCGCGACCGGGTGACGTGGTGCACAACGCTTACGGATATGGATTGTTTACTGGCGGGCTTGGAGCACATTACGGGGCCGAGAAGCTAGGCTGCGTTGTGGTTCCGGTATCGGGTGGCGGAACCGAGCGTCAGATTACCCTTTTACAAGACTTCGCGCCGGACATCCTGTGTGCCACACCTTCTTACGCATTGAACATCGCGGAAGTCGCTGCTGGCATGGGGGTGGATGTTGCCAGCCTTCCATTCAGGCGGGGCATTTTTGGCGCCGAACCATGGTCAAATGAGATGCGCCGCGAGTTGGATCAACGCCTGGGGATCAATGCCGTAGATATTTACGGACTTAGTGAAATCATGGGACCTGGCGTTGCTGTCGAATGCGACACGGAGCGGAATGGGTTGCACGGTTGGGAGGATCACTTCCTTTTCGAGATCATCGATCCAGAAACGCTGGAACCTTTACCAATGGGTGAGGCGGGCGAGTTGGTGATTACGACGCTTACCAAAGAAGCGATGCCGATGATACGTTATCGTACCCGCGATATAACTCGGTTGACTGATGAGCCATGCACCTGCGGGCGCTCGCATGTACGGATAATGCGGGTGGATGGGCGCGATGACGATATGATGATCATTCGTGGCGTCAATGTTTACCCGTCGCAAGTTGAGAGTGTGTTGGTCGGGCTAGATGGCCTGTCACCGCATTACCAAATTCGGCTTTACAAAGATGGCCCACTCGATGCGATGTCGGTAGATGTGGAGATAGAGCCTGACACGCCGCAAGATCAAGATGCGCTTGTCGCGAAGGCTGGCGAGTTGCGTCATCACATCAAATCTATCATCGGCGTTACCTGCAATATAAGCGTCAAACTGCCCGGTGAAATCCCGCGTTCAGATGGCAAAGCAGTGCGGGTGATTGACGAGCGGAAGAAAATATAAGTCAGCACCAATAGAATTAGCGAAAATGTGTTATCGAATTTGCTGAACTGTAGTCCTACACGGCTATCGGTTCAGAAATTATGTTCGATCGGCAGCGACCAAATGATGGTCTTGCCTAGCTATCAAGTGAAATATTTATACTGTTAAGAAGCTAAGATGCCACTTTATCCTGGTAGCAAGAACAGCGTAATTGACGGGAACAGTACCAGTATCGTTACGCGCACTAGGTCTGAAGCAACGAAATATACAACCGCTTTGTAGGTCTCCAGCATTGGCGTTTTACGGTCCATCGCATTGATGACGAACAGATTCATGCCGACGGGCGGTGTAATTAGCCCAACCTCCACCACGATCAAAACAAGTATACCGAACCAGATCGCAACGTGCTCTTCGCTCAACCCAAAATCTAGTGCTACGATAACAGGGAAGAAGATGGGTACAGTCAGCAGGATCATCGAAAGCGAGTCCATCAGACAGCCGAACACGAGATAGAACGCCAGTACAAGTATTAGTACCACCCAAGGGCTAAATCCTTGGCTAACGACAAAATTTGATAGCTCTTGTGGCACCTGTGTCAGCGCTAGAAATCCGTTGTAAAATCCGGCCCCCAGCACGATGAAGAAAATCATTGCAGTTGAGCGCGCGGTTTCTGTGAAGCTTTCTTTAAGTACAGCCCAATTCAGGCCCCCGTTGAAGAAGGCAAATGCCCCTGTTCCAAGTGCACCAACGGCAGCACCTTCTGTTGGCGTAAACCAACCGAGGTAAATACCGCCAACGACCAGACCAAAAATTAGCAGCACTGGCCAAACCGTTAGAAGTGCCCTGAACCTTTCGGCCATTGGCACTGGCGGGCGCGTGCCGGCTGCATCCGGATGCAAACGCACATAGATCGAAATCGCGATTACGTAACCCAACGCGGCCATCAGGCCGGGGATGAATGCAGCAAGGAACAATTTGGCGATGTTCTGTTCAGTAATAATTGCATAAATTACCAAGACCACAGACGGTGGAATAAGAATGCCAAGTGTGCCACCTGCTGCGAGAGTGGCTGTTGAGAAACCACCCGCATATCCGTATCGTCTCAACTCGGGCAGGGCGACACGGCCCATGGTGGCGGCTGTGGCAAGCGAAGACCCACAGATAGACCCAAAACCCGCACATGCACCGATTGCTGCCATTGCGACACCGCCACGGCGATGCCCCAAAAAACCCTCGGCAGTTTTGAACAATGCTGACGACATCCCGCCAAGTGTTGCAAAATGACCCATCAACAAAAACATCGGTACAATGGTTAGAGAATACGATGAAAATGTTGTGTAAGTTTCGCTTTTAAGGCGCGCCAATGCCATGTTGCTGGAGCCAGTTACCACGGTCAATCCCAACATCCCGACGAGGAACATCGCCAAGCCAATTGGCACACGTAGGAAAATTAGGATTAGAAGGGTAGGGAACGATGCAATGCCAATCTCCAACGAACTCATGTTTCGATCTCCAAGTCGGCTAGGGCGATTGTTTTATTTGTAAAAAATTCGAGAGTACGGACTACGGCCATATAGATCCCGGCAATTGCTGCGGTAACCGCTGCGAACAGGCTGGCCGCATAGGCCCACCAGACAGGAAATTGCAAAAGAAAGGTGGTTTCGCCGTAGCTTTTTTTCGACAACATTCCGGCGTAGAGTTTCCACGCAATAAGGAACAACACAGCTCCAAACACGATTCCGATTATCATATCCAGAAACCGGTTGGCCCTGCGCGGCAATAAATTGGTGAAGATGTCGACAGATGCATGATTAGAAGTAAGCTGACAATGTGGCAGGAAAGCAAAAATGGCGAAAGCCACACCGGCTTCGACCAATTCAAAATCACCGGTTATTGGCCCGATACCGAGATCCAAAAACCATTGTGCAACGTCTGGTGCGATAGCCTCGACCTGCCGGTGCAAAATAGAATTCAGCGTTCTTCCAAGAACTGACAAAAAAGTAAGGATAATAAGGAAACTAAGAACGAGGCCACCTAATACAGCCATTGTATGCGCAAGTTTATCCATCAATCGGTGCATATTGCGGTCCTTAGGTGGGTGGAAAAGACGCTGCACCAGTGCGAAACCGGTGCAGCGATTTGGTTTTAGTAATCAGCCATAAGTGCTTTGGCTTGATCGATCAGAGCTTGTCCGTCGATGCCTTTCCCCGCCATTTCCGCAATCCATGCGTCATATACAGGGGCAGCTACGTCAGCCCAGGCAGCAGATTGCGCTGCGTCCAAAGTCACGATCGCATTGCCACGATCAGCAGCAAATGCACGTCCTGCACCGTCAGCATCTGATTGTGTGCCGCCAGCGAAGACCGAAAAATCAAGTCCGGAGTTGTCGTCCATCACAGCTTTAAGATCATCAGGTAGGCCGTTATATTTGTCCCAGTTCATGACCAATACAAAAGTAACAGTATAGAACATTGGACCAGTGAACTCGGTATGGTTTCCGACAAGTTCCGACGATTTAAGCGCGATGGTAACTTCCCAAGGAATTGTTGTTCCATCGATCACACCTTTTGAAAGTGCTTCTGGCACCGCGGGAACAGGCATACCAACCGGGGTTGCACCCAGTTGCTCCAAAAGCGCGTTAACCTGACGTGACGCGCCACGAATCTTCATACCGTTGAAGTCCGCTGGTGTATTCACAGGTTGATTGGCGTGAATTACGCCAGGGCCGTGAACCCAGTTTCCCAGAACCTTTACATCTTTGAACTCGGTTTCGGCGATACTATCTTCCATCATATACCAAAGAGCGGCAGATGCAGCACGAGCATCAGTCACGATAAACGGCAGCTCGAACGCTTCGGTTGAAGGGAAGCGACCTGGTGTATAACCAACAACGTTCCACGTGATGTCGATAACGCCGTCGATCACCTGATCGATAAGCTCTGGTGGTTTGCCACCAAGCTGCATCGAGGCAAAACGTTTGATTTCAATCCGCCCGCCGGATTTGTTTTCGATATTATCTGCCCAAACATCTATGATTTTGGATGGAATTGTAGCTTGCGCTGGTAGAAAGCTTTGTAAGTTGAACGAGTATTCTGCCGCATACGCCATACTTGACGTACTGAGCGCCAGAATGGCACCTCCGACATATCCCATGATTGATTTACGCATAGTCATTTGTCCTCCCTAGAACTTAACTTATTGTAACGTGCCTTTTTTTTGTTTTTTTATGGACGCCTAGCATCCAATTTACTTCCCCTAGCCCATACCGCCGACACTGTTTTCAACCCTTCCCATTATGGGCTAGGTCATTGATGATAAGCGATAATGGTTAAACCTGCATAGCAGTACTTTAATACCAAGTAAAGAAAATAGGAATCGTGACCCTGACCTCAGGCTGTAACTGGCGATGTCACATCGACGCTACTTCAAGATTTTTGACGGTTCTATTGGATGGGTAAGTGTACTGTCGGATTAAACATAACTGTGTTGCAAAATGCTGTTGTTCTGCCATCTACAGATGGCAAAACTGAACCCTTTTCGCTACTTCAAAACATCTTGTTTGCTTCATGCTTCAGATGTGTACGGGGATCTGCAACGTTTGTTAGGACGCAAAAGTGGAGGGTATGAAAATAGTTAAACTTACATTCTCTCCAACTGAATTAACTTCGTTCGATGCAATGCTTATTGGTTAGAAACACGATCAATTTGTGTCCAAATGATCTGTGCGCCTTACAAAGGTCCGTCTTAGGTCGGAAGTGCGCAATCGGATAGTACATTTGAAGTGGTGGTTTCGGATTCCTACCGCCGGACAAGCTCCTTTTACCAACCTGAAGCTTACGATTGTATGATCGCTATTAATCGGTTTACCTCAACCGGCATACGTCGTTTTGGGGCAGCCTGTGTTGGGGGAATCCGGTGAATGCCGGGTGGAGAAAGCGTGCGAAATCAACGATGTAGGATTTTGATCTTGCGTCGTAAAGCAGTGCTGAAGCATAATTACATGCCGCTTCCGGCC
>JAGLUD010000376.1 GCA_023134935.1 Paracoccaceae bacterium
AAAACATGTTCTTCGGCCCATGCAAACGGCCCGGGAACACCAGACGGGCTAGGTTTGGTTTGCGCATCACCTAGCACTGACGATGCAGCCTGTAACGGTAGAACGGCCCATTCGTTATCCATCGCTTCGCGCCAGCAAACCATCACAGCTTTGCCATCGCTTACCAAATGCCTGCGTAAGTTAATCCATCCGGACACGGGGTCATCAAAGAACATCATGCCGAAGCGCGAGAAAATCAGGTCAAACGGATCGTCAAAATCCGCAGTTGCAGCGTCACACAGTAAGAAAGTGCAAAGGTCGCCTGTGTCCCGCACCCTCGCCTCGCTCAACAAGTCTTCGGATATATCGACGCCGACCACCGTCGCGCCAGCCTTTGCCATCGCGATGCTTGTCGTGCCGGCCCCGCAACCGATATCGAGGATTCGCTTACCGGAAATATCCCCCAACGCAGCAATGCCCGCATCACCGATGGGGCCTAACAGGCGGTCATGCGCGTCGACTTTGTCAGCCCACATTTTGCCAAGCGATCCTGCCCAGTCCAGTTTTGTTGCCATTAATCCCTCGATTCCCGTTGCCGCTTCGACTTCCGCGCGATAACAATCACGGATGCCTTATGATGCGTTCACACATGTAGATTATTGGGTCTTCGATCTCGATAACACCCTCTATCCACCACAAGCCCGACTTTTTGATCAAATCGAGCGGTTGATGGCCAATTACGTCATGCGCGAGCTGAATGTTGATGCGCAAACGGCCAATATGTTGCGGCAAAAATACTGGAACGAGTATGGCACCACTCTCGCAGGTTTGATGCATATACATAACGTCGATCCTGACCCCTACCTGCACGAGGTTCACCAGTTGGATCTAAGCCATATCGTCGCTATGCCAGACCTTCGCGACGCTATTTCGGCACTTCCGGGGCGTAAAATCATCTACACTAATGGTTCGCGCGCGCACGGCGAAGGCGTTTCAAATGCCCTCGGTTTGGCCGGGGTTTTCGATGCTATTTATGGCGTCGAAGATGCAGATTATACACCGAAGCCCGATCTGGCGGCCTTTCAGAAAATATTCACAACTGATGGTATCGACACCAAGCGCGCCGCGATGTTCGAAGATGATGTTCGAAACCTTTCTATCCCACATCAAATGGGCATGAGAACCATCTTGGTCGGGCCAGAGGAATTCGCGCCGCACATCCACCACCAAACCGAAGACTTGACCGCGTTCCTGACGCGGTTGGTCCGATAAGGGGCACGCATGGAACGTATTGAAACAGACATTCTTGTGGCGGGTGGCGGCGTAGCCGGACTATCGGCTACAGCGGCATTTGCTGCTGCGGGTTTCAGCACCATCTGCGTTGATCCGGTACCGCCCATCACAGACATAAACGCCGCTGGCGCAGATTTACGCAGCACGGCGTTTCTACTGCCCTCCGTCGCATTATTGAAGCAGTCCGGACTTTGGCAACGTTTGGACGAATACGCGGCCCCGTTACGGATCATGCGGATTGTTGATTCAGGCGGCGAAGATCACGGCATCCGTGAGCAAGCCAATTTCGACGCGCATGACATCGGCCGCGAGGCGTTCGGTTATAACCTTCCAAACTGGTTGTTACGTCGTGAAATGGTTAACCACGTTGACGATCTGCCAAATGCGCGGCTGGAATCCCCCGTCAAAGTCGATCGCATCACCCCTCGCACGAACGAGGCTTTGGTTAACCTTTCCGATGGCCGCCAAGTGCGTGCCAAGATGGTTGTGGCAGCGGACGGGCGAAATTCCCTTATCCGCGAGCAACTTGGTATTGATGTTAAAAGCTGGCGCTACGGTCAGAAAGCCTTGGTTTTCAACGTCAGTTGCGAATATCCGCACGAAAATGTCTCGACCGAGATACATCGTTCCGGCGGGCCATTCACACTCGTACCCCTGCCAAAACAGGATGGCGTGCACCATTGCGCTGTCGTCTGGATGGATACCGGGCCTAACGCGGACATTCTGCAAAAGATGTCGGAAGCCGAGTTTAACACCGCGCTGAACCTTCGCGCCTGTGGGGTGCTTGGGAAACTGGAACTCGTCAGTAAACGTATCCTTTGGCCTATCATCGCACAGCGCGCCTCGTATTTATACGGCCCCCGAACTGCCCTACTAGCTGAGGCCGCGCACGTCATTCCGCCCATCGGGGCACAGGGTTTGAACATGAGCCTTGCCGATTTGGCAGCGCTGGTTCGATTAACGACGGAAGCGCGGGATGCGGGTAAGGATTTCGGCGCACCCGAAGTCTTGAAGGAATATCACCGAACACGCTGGCCCGACATGGCTGCGCGCATTAAAGGTGTTGATGTTCTAAATCGCGCGGCCATGGCCGAGTCGCAGAACTTGCGCGACTTGAGGCGCGCCGGTTTGAAGATGCTATACGGATTGGGACCACTGCGAAAAGCGGCAATGAAGGCGGGTTTGGGCGCTTAGGCTGTCGTTCCCTCGACCTTTTCATCTGATAAAAGCACATTGGATTCGACATTACCAACACCCGGTAATGTCATGATACGACGCCGTAATATGCGTTCGAAATCTGACAAATCCCGCGCGACCACCTTCAGACGGTAATCGTAAACGCCAAGAACATGCTGCACCAGTTGCACTTCTGGAATGGCGCAAACTGCGCGCTCGAAATCCTCGATACTAACGCGGCCTTTGGTCACCAACTTCACACCCAAATAAACGACCACGTCAAACCCGAGTTTTTCACGATCCAGAATGATGGAGCGGCCGCGGATTACCCCTGCCTCCTCCAACCGCTTGATCCGCCGCCATGTAGCAGGTTGCGAGAGGCCGACCTTACCGCCAACATCCTTCGCACTTAACCCGCCATCTTCTTGCAAAGCACGCAATATTGCGTGATCAATTTCATCGATATCAACGATCATATTGGCAACCTTTCAGTGTTCTTCACTTCGGACACCAGCATCAAGGCTTCGATATCGGTTATGTGCGGCAGGGCCAAAACGCCGGATTTGTAGATTTCCTGATAATGCT
>JAGLUD010000377.1 GCA_023134935.1 Paracoccaceae bacterium
TCTTCAGGCTCAGGGTGTTCAAACTCTGCAGTTCGGCGATGATGTTTGGGATGCATTCGGTACTGCTTCTGCGGAAGTTATGGATGAATTCATGGATGACGAGCTGTTTGCACGCATTCGTGCCAGCTTCGAGAAATCGATGGCCTCCTCCTCTGCTTGGATTTCGCAGTCGGATGGCGAATATGTTCGTCAGCGTACACGCGTTCTAGCCAACCGTTAAGCCATAGGCTTATTCCAGAACTACAACCTCCTCCCCTTTATTTGGGGAGGGGGATTTTGACAGCACGTAGGGTGATATCTGCGCGTGTCTAACGAGGGAATTCTGCACTATGGATTTTGTGATTTGGGTGTTTACCAATATCGGTCACGGTTTTCTGAACCTTTTCTATGTTATCTTCCATCCATCTTCATGGCTCGACTGGTCCGATAAAACGGCCTTGGGGCATTTCATCTATTATGGTGCGTCGAAAGAGTTCTTCTTCGTTATTTTCGATGTTTTCGTGGTAATCAGCGCCGTTGGCGCATTCTACCGCAAGTTTCTTTGGGCAATCGTCCGCGGATTCGAGGCATTCGCCAACACGGTTGGCCGCTTCTTCGCATGGGCATCATTGTTCATGGTCATGCAACAAATCATGATCGTTTTCCTGCAACGGATTTTCAAAGTTGCCGAAATTTCCATCAGCCCGTTCGGGTATGCGTTCACCCGCGACCTAAGCTGGTACGGCGAAGAGTTGAAGTTCTATAACGCCATGATCGTCTGTCTAGCCGCATCCTACACGTTTGTGCAGGGCGGCCATGTGCGTGTTGACCTGTTCTATGCAGGGATGCGCCACCGCGCCAAGAAGGTTGTGGATATGTTCGGGTCGTTGTTCTTCATCATTCCGTTCATGACAATCATCTGGATGTTTGGTTGGTTCTTCATGTGGCGCCATCTGGTAACGCCAAAAGTGAATGTAACAAAAACACTAAGCCAAATGGACCGGTTATCACCACACCTGAAATGGAATGTTGAGACCATCGGTTTCTCTCCTAACGGGTTTGACGGGTACTTCTTGTTCAAAATTCTGCTGATCAGTTTCGCAGGTATGATGTTCATTCAAGGTTTGGCGTTCTTCTGGCGCTCCATGCTGGAATTTATCGAGGGCGAAGCTAGCGCAGGTAAGTACCAGCAGCTGGACGAGTTGAACGACGAGACGGCTGAAGCAGCCGCCGCAGCACATTAAAGGTAGGATAATATAATGCTCTTCGGACTAGATGGCGTCGAATTAGGCCTGATTATTGTGTTCGTCTGCCTTTTTGGCGGAATTATGTCGGGCTTTCCGGTGGCGTTTGCCATTGGTGGAGCCGCGACGATTTCTTTCGGTATTCTGGCAATGCTGGACAGCTCCGGCTTGCTGATGAAGGAGGTGTTGGACACCTCTAGTGATGCATATGTCAACTTGGTGAACTCGGGCGTGGATCGGAAAGTTATTTCGATTTTCAAATATCCCGAATTACCGGTCTATATGGACCCGCTGTTTAACGGTGGCTGGGAAACAGCGATGAACCGCAACATTTCGTTCATTGCTAACCGCATGAACGAACGGGTTATTGCAGGCCAGTCGATTGAGACACTGCTGGCGGTGGCGATGTTTGTTCTTATGGGCATTATGCTGGAACGCTCAAAGATTGCCGAGGATTTGTTGACAACTATGGGCCGCGTGTTTGGGCCATTGCCGGGCGGCTTGGCTGTGTCGGTTGTGGTTGTTGGCGCATTCCTTGCGGCATCCACCGGTATCGTTGGCGCGACTGTCGTGACCATGGGGTTGCTGACGTTGCCAACCATGTTGCGGCATAACTATTCGCCGGAACTGGCGACGGGTGTTATTGCGGCATCTGGAACGTTGGGGCAAATCATTCCACCATCAATCGTAATCGTTCTGCTGGGCACCTTGGCGGGTGACATCTATTCCGCCGCTCAAGAAGGCCGCGCGATCGAAGCTGGTTGTACCGATGCGTTGACCTATTTGGGGCAAGCGGCGGTTCTGTCCGTTGGTACACTGTTTAAGGCAGCGTTGCTGCCAGGTATCATGCTGGCTTTCCTATATGCGGCTTATGCATTCGGCTACGCGCTTCTGAACCCTACAAAAGCGCCACCTATTCATGTGGAAGCTTCAAGTGGTCCGCGTACAAGCCGTAACCATAAGCTTCTTTGGCTTCTTGGTGTTCCAACTGGCATCGTTCTGTTCGCCATCGCGGCATCGTCGTTCAATATGGTTGGCAGTCAAAGCACTTATGTGTCGACTGTGGCTGACGTTGGTGAGCAAGCTGAGCTTCGCACGAATGTGGGCGAACAATGTCAGGCTTCGATGATCGTACTGCATGGTCAGGATGCTTGGGACAAAGCGATCTCCGTCCAAGCTGAAATCGAAGCATCTGGTGGTGGGCTAAGTTCTGAAGAACGCCGCCGTACACCCGAGCAGATTGAAGAGTTTCGTGCCGAAGTTATTGCCAATGCCGCGCCTATCGGTTCTGGCCTAAGCAAAATTTTGGTTCTGTTCGCGCTGATGCTTACAATCGCTTATGGCCTTGCCCCTAACGAGGAAAAGCGTCCGCTTTATATCGGTGGGTTCGGTATTGGATTGTCGCTGCTGGTTGATATCCTGCTGCTTGGTCCACAGTCGTCCCCCGGCACGATTTTTGCCATGCAGGCGATACCTTTTGCGGTGATGTTAGTAGGCGTTAGAGCGGCTGCGAAACGATTGGCCGCGAACGATGTTCTGCGCGTTGTGTTCCCGCCGCTGATTTTGATTGTTGCGGTTCTGGGTTCGATCCTTGGTGGTATTACCAACCCGACACCGGCCGCGGCACTTGGTGCTGGTGGCGCGATCATGTTGGCTGCGTTCCGCAAATTGCAGGACGAGGGCGGCAGCGGAAAGATCATTCTGGTAACTGCTTTTGCCATGGTTCTGTTGCTGCTAGTTGGCATCAACTTCGACCTTCGTGCCAATATTTCCGATGTTAAATTCGAAAACTGGATCGCGATAATTGCGTCGTTGGTTTTCTATCATGTTGCGATGGGTGGACTGTTGTTCGCGTGTTGGACTTTGTGGAAAACTAACGTGCTGTCGCCAGTGGTACGAGAAACCGCCAAGGTGACGTCGATGGTGTTCGCGATCTTGATTGGTTCGCAAATGCTGAACCTTGTGATCATCTCGTTTGGTGGAGAGCACTACATCCAGTCGTTCTTGCGCAGCTTTGAACGCGAGTGGGTGGTCTTCCTGATCGTGATGGCGGTGCTGTTCTTCCTTGGGTTCGTGCTCGATTTCCTCGAGATCATCTATATCGTTATCCCGATCGTTGGGCCGGTAATTTACGGTGGCACGATGGATCCGAAGTGGGTGACGATCATGATCGCGGTGAATCTGCAAACCAGTTTCCTGACCCCGCCGTTCGGCTTTGCGCTGTTCTACTTGCGCGGTGTGGCCCCAGCGAGCGTGACAACGGCACACATCTATCGTGGTGTGATACCGTTCGTGCTTATTCAGGTGGTTGG
>JAGLUD010000378.1 GCA_023134935.1 Paracoccaceae bacterium
TGCAACAGGTAATCGCAGAAAAACTCTCCGCTAGTTTTTCTGCGATTACCTGTTGCACGCCGCCCCGCATTGGGCAAGTCTTGGTGCAACCAAATTCAGGAGGGCACTGCCATGAGATTTCTACGTTACGGGCCAAAAGGTCAGGAAAAACCGGGATGTCTAGACGCAGACGGCAATATTCGCGATCTGTCGATGGCGATAAGTGATTTCACCGGGGATACTGTTTCGTTGGCTGAAATGGACCGCCTTAAAGCATTGAACCCAGAAGCGTTGCCTCTGGTCGAGGGTACCCCACGGTTGGGTTCCTGCCTTGCAGACGTCCCGAATTTCTATTGCATTGGCCTGAATTATGCCAAGCACGCCGTTGAATCCGGTATGGATATCCCCAAAGAACCAATCCTGTTTTCCAAGGCTTCCAGCGCTCTTTCCGGCCCGTTTGATCCGGTTCTGATCCCGCGCAATTCCACCAAAACCGATTGGGAAGTGGAGCTGGGCGTCGTCATCGGCAAGACGGCCTCCTACGTGTCCGAAAAAAATGCGCTGTCCTACGTGGCGGGGTATTGTACCATCAACGACGTGTCCGAACGCGCCTTCCAGATCGAGCGCGGCGGCCAGTGGATAAAGGGCAAGTCTGCCCCAACTTTCGGACCAGTCGGTCCGTATCTGGTGACGGCAGATGAAATTTCCGACCCGCAGGGCCTATCGCTTTCATTGCGGTTGAATGGCGATGTGATGCAAAATTCCTCTACCAGCGATATGGTGTTCAGCGTGGCTGAAATCATCTCCCATATGTCTCAATTCATGGAGCTACGCCCCGGTGATATCATCGCAACAGGCACGCCCGAAGGTGTCGGCGCGGGGCTAAAACCCCAACGTTTCCTGAAAGCTGGCGACGTGATGGAGTTGGAGGTCGAAGGCCTCGGTACCCAAAGACAAACGGTCGATAACGCCTGATGCTATTAGGTTGTATCGGCGACGATTTCACCGGCGCGTCTGACTTGGCCAATACGTTGGCCAAGGACGGCATGCAGGTGGCGTTGTTCAGCGGTATCCCTGATGAACCTTCGAATGCAGAGGCGGGCGTTGTCGCGCTAAAGTCCCGCACCATTGCGCCGGACGAGGCTGTCGCCCAATCGCTTGCGGCCCTTGAATGGTTGTTAGCGCAGGGATGCACCCAGATTTTCTTCAAGTATTGTTCGACTTTTGACAGCACGGCGCACGGGAACATCGGTCCAGTTGCAGATGCTCTAGCAGATCGTCTGGGTGAAAATGCTGTGATCGTCTGTCCTGCGTTTCCGGCGACGGGGCGCACGGTTTATCAAGGTCATCTGTTTGTAAATGGACAGCCGTTGCACGAGTCCGGAATGGAAAACCACCCGCTAACCCCGATGACCGACCCTGATTTGCGGCGTTGGTTGAAACCGCAAGCAAAGCGGGACGTTGCGCACATTCCGGCAGAGATTGTGATGCAGGGCGCGAGTGCAATCGAACAAGCGTTGAGCGCCGTGACCGCCCCGTCACTTGTGGTTGTTGATGCTATTACGGACGTTAACCTTTTGGACATCGGAAAGGCGGCAAAAGGGCGCAAGCTGATTACCGGCGGGTCCGGTGTTGCCCTCGGGCTGCCCGCGAACTTCAAACTGACGGGTGGCGTGAAGGATTGGTCCGGCATCGCTGGCGCGGGTGCTATTCTGTCAGGTTCATGCTCTGCGGCTACGCGTGGACAGGTTCAGGCTTACGCAAAGAACCACCCAGCGTTTGAAATAACTGCGGACAGTGTGATGCAAAACGAAGTTACCGCGGAAACGATCGCTAACTGGATGCTAAAGAATATCGCGGCGACTCCATTGGCATATTCCTCGACCGATCCGGACACAGTTGCAGCCGCGCAGGCGAGATACGGCGGCGATACCGTTGCCACAACAATCGAAACCCTTTTTGCAGCTATCGCCCAACTTTTGATCGCCGGAGGGGTGAAACGCCTCGTCACAGCGGGTGGCGAAACCTCCGGCGCGGTTGTCGAAGGGCTGGGTATCAAGGCCATGCAGGTTGGCCCTGAAATTGCGGCGGGAGTTCCTGCGATGCGGGCAGGTGACTTGGCGATCGCTTTGAAATCGGGTAACTTTGGCGAAGTAGATTTTTTCGAAACCGCCCTAAGAACACTGGACGTATCATGACGAGCGAAGCCACCCTACGTGAACAGATTTGCACCCTCGCAAAGTCGATGTTTGATCGCGGATTGACCGGCGGTGCCTCTGGCAATATCTCGGCTCGATTGGTGGATGGCGGGTTGTTGGTTTCGCCCACCGGTTCCAGTTTCGGGACACTCGATCCGGCGCGTCTGTCGCATTTTGATGCGGGTGGGCGGCTTATCGGCGGCGATGTACCGACCAAGGAAATGCCGCTGCATTCAGCATTTTACGACACGCGCAGCCAGACGGGGGCGGTGGTTCACTTGCATTCCACGCACTCCGTAGCGCTGTCTATGCTGCCCGATACAGACCCTGATAACGTGCTGCCACCGTTGACTGCCTATTCCGTGATGCGGTTGGGCAAGGTGAAACTGCTACCGTATTTCATGCCCGGCGACCCAGCGATGGGCGAGGCTGTACGTGGTTTGGCTGGCAAACGCGCAGCGGTTCTGTTGGCCAACCACGGGCCAGTGGTGGCCGGAAAAGATATCGAGGCGGCAGTGTACGCGATGGAAGAACTTGAAGAAACCGCCAAACTGGCGCTGATTACACGCGGTTGCAATCCGCAGATGTTAACTGCTGCACAAGTAAACGGCATCGTCGATAAATTCGATGTGGAATGGGAGGCGTGATACGCTTTTCCGCCAACCTCGGGTTCTTGTGGACAGAACTGACCTTACCTGACGCGATACGTGCAGCGGCAAGCGCTGGGTTCGAGGCGGTGGAATGCCACTGGCCCTACAACACCGATCCGGCGTTGGTGAAAGCGGCGCTTGATGAAACCGGATTGCCAATGCTGGGTCTGAACACGGTGCGCGGCGACGGAAACGGACTGTCGGCGCTGGTGGGCCGCGAAACCGAAGCGCGGGCCGCAATTGATCAGGCTGTTGATTACGCAATCGCAATTGGCGCGCGCAACATCCATGTTATGGCGGGCTTTGCGTCTGGCGAGGCCGCGCATCAGACGTTTGTCGCAAACCTGAACTATGCACTTGCGCGGGTCGCAGGGCACGACATTGCGCTGCTGATCGAGCCGTTGAACCACCATGACGCCCCCGGATACTTCCTACAAACGGCAGATCAGGCGGCTGAGATTATCGCGGAAATTAACGATCCTAACCTGAAACTGATGTTTGACTGTTACCATTTGCAGATAATGCAGGGCGATATTTCCCGCCTTTTGGATCGTGTGTTGCCAATTATCGGGCATATCCAGATCGCCGCCGTCCCAAGTCGAGCGGAACCGGACGAGGGCGAGTTAGATTACCGCCATATCCTGCAGCATATCGATATGATCGAATTCAAAGGGTTTATCGGCGCGGAATACCACCCGCGTAGCGATACCGAAGCAGGGTTGGGCTGGCGGCGTATCGCACCAAAATAGAGCGTGCCATGCCGTTTTTCGCAACTCCTTGCACGATCACCCATGCAGGCGTAGGCTTAATAATATTATAGTCACTTAAGACACTTACTAGCGCAGAATTTTTCTGCGCCATGAAAAGAATTTAGCATGTTGAAAAAATAACAGCCACAGCGGCGGCCACACTTTGCGCTGTCTTGGTTCAGGCACAATCGATGCCTACCGGAGTTTACACAGATGGTGGTGTCGAATTTGGGTATTATTACGAGTCCGGTTATGACGGTTTTAGCAGCCACACTGATTTGACCTTGGGATATTCAGGTTCTGGTGTAGGTAGTGCGCCAATTGGGTTTGAGCTGGGTATTGAATATTCCACACGAAATTTCGGTAGCAGTACCGAGGAAATGAGTATTAACGGAATCCTATTTTATGACTCCGCGTTTGGCCGTTTATCAGTAGGTACACCTAGTGTGGCTTTAGATGACTATCTCATGTCTCCACGTGCCCGCAAGACTGACGAGCTCGGATTTGTTCTTGGGTTTTACTCCCGCAGCTATACGGGATTCGTACGGACCTACATTGATGAACCAGTCTACGGAGTCCGGTTTGACGGAAGCACGAATGATGTAAATTACGGAATTTCCTATCATACCACCGAGGATGGCAGCTTAGAGACGGTAACAGGTGGCGCAAGTTACAGTCGTGATAATTACGTAATTGCTGCGGGATTTGAACAGTTGTTTCCAATTTCTCAAACGGGATTATATGGATCTGCCGAATTCGACTTCGGTCAGTATGGCGCGAATGTCTACGTGTCAAACGGCGGGCTTATTGATGCAAACTTTGCCGCGATTGAAGGGGAGTACAATCCAACGGACAGCCTAGAGTTGTTAGTGGGATTTTCCGCTGTTGAAGGTGCCGATACTTCACTGCTGTATGCAGAAGCTGAATATCGGTTCTTGGATGGGGGATATGCGGGCGTTAATCTAACGACCGACAGTGATTTCAGCTACACTGCATATGATGTCTACGCAGGGTGGCGGTATAGCTACGGCAGCTAAGCTTCAGTATATTAACAAAGGCCGCTCTGAAAACGAGTGGCCTTTTTTGTTTGCTTACCCGCCAGTATGGCTCATGTGCCGTCGCATCGCGCCTTGGACTTGTTGGCGGGAATAGTCGAAATCGTGCCCTTTGGGTTTGCGGGCAATCGCCGAGTTGATCGCATCGCGCAATGGTTGGTTGTCACCGGGGTGGTCGCGCAGAACTTTGCGCATATCGGCGTCATCCTCTTGGCCTAAGCACATATGTAACTGTCCACGACAATCTAGACGTACTCGGTTGCAGCTTTCGCAGAAATTATGGGTAAGCGGAGTGATAAAACCAACGCGTCCACCGGTTTCCTCGACACGGACATAATTTGCCGGGCCGCCAGTGTTCAACGGTATGTCGGTCAGAGTCCAACTTGTGGCGAGTTCAGCACGGACATCCTTAAGTGACCAGTATTGGTCACGGCGGTCCGCATCGCCCATGTCACCCATCGGCATGACCTCGATGAAGG
>JAGLUD010000379.1 GCA_023134935.1 Paracoccaceae bacterium
GATGCGGTTAATCCGAAGCGGGTGAAGTATTAGAAGTTTACGAGGTAGGGGAATCGAGAACTTCTGTTTATTAAAAAGTACGAGAGCAAAATTGCTGCTACTCGTACTTTAACTCTTCCACTTCAAATTCACTTTATTATTTTGATTTACGGTTACGACCAGTTCACTCAATGTTCCATAATAACCTTCAATTCAAGGTTAAGGGAATTATGTATATTTTTTAAAGAGTTAAAGTGGTAGTCTAATCTATCACCACAACATGTTGTGGTCTATTTCTAGTTTGAGAAGGCTTGTGGGAGTCTAGTCAACAAATATTTATCAAAAATTTGAAAATAAATTCATTGACGATTCAATGCAAAATACCTCATTTAAAAGCTGCTACGACATGGTGTCGCAGCAGCTAAAAAGAACTTAACGCGCGATCACGCACGAAAAAGCATCTCAACAACGTTTTTTTCGCAGTGATTTCGCGTTAAGTCAATGTCTTTTTGGCGTTACCTTAACGCCGCATTGGCGGCAGAAATCGGAGTCAAGATGAGCGCACGCGCTTGTCATTGGGTCCGCCCATATACTCGCGTCCGATACGGACGAACAGAGTATGTGTGCGCCCACTGGCGTTGTTGTTTGTAATTAAACAATAATATTGCAACTGACTGTTAAGGTATAACCAATGGTCGGTGCCACGTCTTCGAGGAGCTTTCTTCGAAGGCAACCAACGAACCCATTCGTTATCCTATCCACCCTCACCACATTCGTCCAACGTCCATCGGTGCGCGGGGACCGCACACCCTACATTATTCACAACCTAATACGTGCGGCTTAATTAACTGCCTGAACCATACCCTTTTCGGCCGCCAATTCGCGCATCTTCTTCTGCAGCTTTTCAAACGCCCGCACCTCAATCTGGCGGATACGTTCGCGGCTGACACTATAGACCTTGCTCAACTGTTCCAGCGTCTTGGGCTCTTCGGACAAACGGCGTTCCGTCAGGATATGTTGCTCCCGTTCATTCAACTCGGCCATCGCGGCAACCAGCAATTCCCGGCGTTGTGTCAGCTCGTCCTTTTCGGCGTAATCCGCAGCCTGATCCGCATCCTCATCCTCAAGCCAGTCCTGCCATTCCGCAGCACCCTCGCCATCAGATTTCACCTGTGCATTCAGGCTCGCATCACCACCACCCATGCGGCGGTTCATCGAGATCACTTCTTTTTCCGTCACGTTCAACTGCGACGCAATGATTGCCACGTTTTCAGGGCGTAGATCGCCTTCTTCCAACGCACCAATCTTGTTTTTAGCCTTACGAAGGTTAAAAAACAGTTTCTTTTGCGCAGATGTCGTACCCATTTTCACAAGCGACCAAGACCGCAGCACATATTCCTGAATGCTGGCGCGGATCCACCACATGGCATAGGTCGCCAAACGGAAACCCTTCTCCGGATCAAACCGTTTCACAGCCTGCATCAGGCCAACGTTAGCCTCCGAAACCACCTCGGCAGTCGGCAGGCCGTACCCGCGATAACCCATCGCGATTTTCGCCGCCAAACGCAGATGCGAGGTCACCAACTGGTGTGCCGCATCGCTGTCTTCGTGGTCAACCCAGGCTTTCGCCAGCATGTACTCCTGCTCGGGCTCCAACATAGGAAACTTGCGGATTTCCCGCATATAGTTCGACAACCCTTGTTCAGGCGACGGTGCAGGTAATTTTGTATAATTGCTCATATGTCCTCCTCCAGTGCTGTTTAACGCACGTTGAGTATGTATATGGTATTAACATTGGCCGAGTTCAAGGTTCTATTACTAAAACATTAACAAATATCCCTCACAAATACCAATCATTCAATAATCAGCGACTTCACGCATTGACTCTAACCTTTGCGTTCCTTTATGTAACCTATAGGTATCATATCGATACACAAAGGTTCACACACAAACTCAAGACAGGGCGCTTATTATGAGCATTTTAACCAGATTAAAGACAGATTTTTCGGATTTATACCTCAATATCATCCCCTTCGGCATGTTCATGGTATCGATCGCCTACGCTGGCGAGGCGATAAACATATACACGGACGACCGCTGGGAAAGCGTATTCGAGATATTTCAAAGCTTTTTCGCCATAACCATCCTCGTGATCGGCATTCCCGCAACCATCTACAACGCATATTTGGAGCTGCAGAAACGCAAGCAAAACCCACGCCCAACCAGTCTGATGGAGGCGGGATTCATGCAAACCCAATACAACACCTCCGCCGTTCGCTCCTTCAGCTTTGTGTTCATATTGCTGTTGATCGTTGAGCAAATGGGGCCGCGGTTGCTTCCGGAAATGCCTACAAAATTCTGGCTCGAGGTCGTCATATCGGCCACCCTAATGTTCTTCAGCATCTCGTTCTGGGTCGATATGTTAAAGTCCAACGCGGATGATGCCGATGAGTAAGATCCTCGGCAACCGCATAAACGTTTACCGCGCTGAACATCGCATGTCTCAGGCCGATCTGGCCGACGCCATCGGGGTTTCGCGCAAAACTATCAGCACGATCGAGGTGGGGCGGTTCATCCCCTCCACCATCATCGCGCTACAGATCGCGCGGCACTTCGATGCTAAGTTCGAAGACCTGTTCTGGCTTAAAGACCAAGAGAAAGAGGTCAGCTAATCGCGCCGCAATACCCGCATTACTGCTTCGAAATCCTCGGGCAGTGGTGCTTTGAATTCCAACTTCTCGCCCGTTACCGGATGAACAAAACCCAGCGT
>JAGLUD010000038.1 GCA_023134935.1 Paracoccaceae bacterium
ATGGCCAGCTACCACGGCCCCGGAACTTGCACGTTCTACGGGACGGCGAACACCAACCAGATGCTGATGGAATTCATGGGTCTTCATTTACCCGGAGCAAGCTTCGTTAACCCGAACACGCCGCTGCGTGATGCCCTGACTATTGAAGGTTCAAAACGTTCGCTCGCCATCTCTGCACTTGGCAACGAATACACTCCTGTTTGCGATATCCTAGACGAAAAGGCCTTTGTAAACGGCATCGTCGGACTGATGGCGACAGGCGGGTCTACCAACCTTTTGATCCACCTTCTTGCCATGGCGCGTGCGGCTGGTATCGTGCTCGACTGGGAGGATTTTTCCGCTATTTCAGCCGTCACACCGCTGATCGCCCGTGTATATCCAAACGGTCTTGCGGACGTTAACCATTTTCATGCCGCAGGCGGTACGGGTTACATGATTGGCGAACTGTTGGCTTCGGGTCTGTTACATGCCGACACCAAAACCGTTGTTGGAACCGGACTAGCACAATACACGCAAGAACCCAAAATTCGCGACGGCGAATTGGCGTGGGAAGCGGGCGCCGCCCAATCCCTCAACGATAAGATCCTTAAAACAGTTGATGACCCGTTCCAGCCAACTGGCGGCCTTTCTCACCTGAAGGGTAATCTAGGCTCGGGCGTCATGAAAATATCGGCCGTCGCCGAAGACAAACGCGTCATCACCGCACCCGCGCGCATATTCCATGATCAGGAAGACGTGAAGGCCGCTTTCAAGGCTGGTGAAATGACCAAAGACGTAATCGTAGTAGTCCGCTTCCAAGGCCCGCAGGCAAATGGAATGCCGGAGCTACACTCGCTTACACCGCTACTGACCATCATGCAGGAACGCGGCCAAAAAGTTGCGCTGGTAACCGACGGTCGCATGTCAGGCGCGTCCGGCAAAGTTCCGTCTGCAATCCATGTATCACCAGAGGCCCTCGCCGGTGGTCCGCTCGCTTGCCTACAGGACGGCGACATAATAACCGTCGATGCCATCAACGGCACACTTGATGTGCAGGATAAAAGCGTGCTCGACCGGCCCAAAGCGACTGCGGATCTATCCGCAAACGCGCACGGTACCGGTCGCGAACTGTTCGAAATATTCCGTCGCAATGTCGGCCCCGCAGAAACAGGAGCCAGCGTATTTTGATCGAAACAATCGAACAACTCGAAGCTCTTTATGGCACGCCCAAGGCTCCGTCGCTGGTAAAAGTTGCGGACCATGTCACCGCTGAATACGGCGCGTACATCAAGGCCGCGCCGTTTGTTGCACTGGCCACGGTCGGTCCCGAAGGGTTGGACTGCACTCCACGCGGCGATAACGGACAGGTGGTATTTATCGAGGACGACAAAACCCTCTCGCTACCTGATTGGCGCGGAAATGACCGAATTGACACCTTGCGCAACATCGTGCGCGATCCGCGCCTTTCACTGATGTTCCTCGTGCCCGGCTCAAACACCATTGTGCGCGTTAACGGCACAGGCCAGATTTCCGCCAAGCCGGACTTGTTGCAGCGTTTTGCCAAATCCGGCAAGATGCCTCGCACCGTTTTGCTGATCACGATCAACGAGATATATTTCCAATGCGCCCGCGCCGTGATGCGCGCCGACCTTTGGAGCGGCAAACCTGCCCCTACCTTGCCCACGGCTGGCGATATCTTGTCATCAATGACAGATGGCGAAGTTGGCGGCACTGAATACGATAAAACATGGCCCGCACGGGCCGAGAAAACCTTATGGTGACATCATGATAAACGCTCAAGACGCCTGCAAAATGAACCGCGAAGTTTGCGCCCTCGCCCCCATCGTCCCCGTTCTGGTCGTGCATGACGCAAGCACCGCCCGCGAACTGGCCGAAGCACTGGTCGCAGGCGGATTGCCTGCGCTTGAAGTAACGTTACGAACTCCCGACGCACTGGAAGTTATCCGCGCGATGTCCGAAGTCGCAGGCGGCGTGGTTGGTGCAGGGACCTTGATAACGCCCGAAGACGTCAAAGCCGCCAAGGCCGCGGGTGCAAAATTCGGCGTGTCCCCCGGGGCGACCGACAGTCTGATCCAAGCCTGCGAAGACGAAGACCTACCGCTGCTGGCGGGTGCCGCGACCGCGACCGAGGCAATGCGAATGTTAGAAAAGGGCTACGACCTGTTGAAGTTCTTCCCTGCCGAAGCCTCCGGCGGCGCACCTGCCCTCAAGGCGATCGGCGCCCCTTTACCACAAGTCACGTTCTGCCCAACGGGCGGCGTTAGTCTGGCAAACGCACTGAATTATTTAGACCTGCCAAACGTAATTTGCGCAGGCGGAAGCTGGGTGGCCCCAGCCAACCTGATAAGCGCAGGGGATTGGGCAGGCATCGAGTCCCTCGCCCGCGAAGCAAGCCAACTGGGGCGCACATAATGGGTGATATTTGGTCTGACCTTACCGCACATCGCAAGCGCACCGCTGACACTCATATCAGCAAATTGCTGAACGATCCCAGCCGGTTCGACACTTTCACCACCTCACTAGACGATATGTTGTTGGACTATTCCAAAACGTCAATCGACGCACCAGCCATGCACATGCTTCTAAAGCTCGCTTCCGGTGTCGAGGCTAAGCGGGACGCCATGTTCCGTGGCGACAAAATCAACACGACCGAGGACCGTGCCGTACTGCACACCGCCCTTCGAAACCGCTCGGGCAATCCCGTTTTGGTTGATCGCATCGACGTCATGCCAGACATTCAAGATACGCTAAACTGCATGCGGAAATTCAGTCAAGGCATCCGACAGGGCGACATTTGCGCCGCCGATAAGCGCCCCTTTACCGATGTCGTCAACATAGGGATCGGCGGCTCCGACCTTGGCCCCGTGATGGCGACGCTGGCTTTGGCGCCCTTCCATGATGGTCCGCGCACACATTTCATATCGAACATAGATGGCGCGCATGTTCACGACATTCTGAAAGGGCTGGACCCGACGCGAACACTGGTAGTTATCGCATCGAAAACATTCACCACTGTCGAAACTATGACTAACGCCAAAACGGTCGTAAAATGGTTGACCGACGCACTCGGTGAGCAACACACGAAACATCTTGCTGCCGTTTCAAGCGCTACAGAAGCCACCGCCGCATTTGGCATCGACCGTGGACGGGTGTTTGGTTTCGAGGATTGGGTCGGCGGTCGGTACTCCGTCTGGGGACCGATTGGCCTGCCGTTAATGTTAGCCATCGGGCCTGACAACTTCGACGACTTCCTACAAGGCGCGTTCGAAATGGACACGCATTTCCGGACGGCACCTCTAGGTGAAAACATGCCCGTTCTGCTGGCGCTGATTGGCATTTGGCATAACAACATTTGCGGCTACCCCACTCGCGCGATACTGCCCTATGACCAACGCCTCAGCCGTTTGCCTGCCTATTTCCAACAGTTGGATATGGAGAGTAATGGCAAAAGCGTCGCCCAGAACGGAGCACCACTTACTCGCAGTTCTGGCCCTATAGTGTGGGGGGAACCCGGCACGAACGGACAGCACGCGTTCTATCAACTTATCCACCAAGGCACCGCCGTCATCCCTTGCGAATTTTTGGTCGCAGCGCAAGGTTTCGAAGTGGATCTTCAGCATCACCACGACCTTTTAGTCGCAAACTGCCTCGCTCAATCCGAAGCGCTGTTGCTTGGTCGTGCATCCCCAATAGCAAAATCGCCCCATCGGGAGTTTCCCGGTAATCGCCCGTCCACCACCTTGATGTATCGGCAATTAACGCCACACACCTTAGGGAAAATTCTTGCACTTTACGAACATCGTGTTTTCGTTGAAGGTGAGATTTGGGGGATCAACAGTTTTGATCAATGGGGTGTCGAGCTTGGCAAAGAACTAGCAACTAAGATGCTTCCCATGGTAAGTACTGCTAGTAAAATGGATGACGTTGACAATTCAACCACCGGACTCCTGCATACCTATCACGCGCTAAAATAGCAGGCTAAAGCCACGCAGCACCACGAACACCAGAGCTATCTCCATGCATATTTCGAACAATCGAGGTTTTTAGCTGATCGCCGAAAACATACGGCTTTACCAAGTCTAGAATGGTTTCGTATATGCGGTCAATGTTAGAAACTCCGCCTCCTAAGACGATAACATCTGGGTCCAGCACATTGATAATCGCCGCCAACGAGCGCGCTAAACGATCCTCGAACCGTGCGAATGCTTCCTCCGCAACTGCATCACCCGATTTGAACATGGAAACTATTTCTGGAACGCTTGGTCCGCCTTCGATTGGAACACCCGCACGGCGCGCATAATCTGCGGCCAGCGACGGCCCCGACAACCAACTTTCAGTATGTCCAAACTGGCCACAACTACACTTGGGTCCGGGGCGTTCATCATCGCGAGGGCTCGGAAGCGGCATGTGTCCCCACTCGCCCGCAATGGAGTTCGCGCCAATCAATATCTGTCCGTTAACCACGATGCCGCCACCAACACCAGTTCCGAGGATCACGCCAAAAACTACCGAGGCCCCCTCGCCTGCGCCATCGACGGCTTCAGACAAAGCGAAACAGTTTGCGTCATTTGCGATTTTTACGGGCAAACCGACGGCAGCTTCCAAATCGCCGCGTAGGTCACGACCGTTTAACCAAACCGAGTTTCCAAGCGAGATTTGTCCGGTGCTGAGGTCAACCGAACCTGGCACCCCAATCCCGACTGAACCCGCTGTTGCCCCGGCCATTTCCTGAAGTTGTAACGTCGCACTTTGGATGGCCAGAACACCAGCTTCGTAATCGAACCTAGGAGTCTCAAAGCGCAATTCCGCAAGTGTTTCGCCATTATCCCCAATCGCAATACCCGCGATTTTCGTGCCGCCATAATCAAATCCGATACGCATGCATGCACTCTCTGATGTCTGTTGAAAATTGCCAAGTCCAGATGGATAATTCCATATGATAGTACGATAGTTTTGTGTATACAGTCAAAGGAGATTACCCATATTTATTAAGGAATTCTAATGATTCAGACGCGGAATTTCGGGGAATTCGAAGGCCTAGACGTTATCGAGACAACCCTGCGCTCGGATGTGGCGACAGTATCGATTTTGAACTATGGCTGTGTCGTTCGTGACTGGCAAGTTCACAAGACGAACGGACCAGTTTCTGTCGTCCTCGGCTTCGAGGAATTCGGGCATTACCCCCAACATTCTCCAAGCTTCGGGATAATCGCAGGGCGTGTTGCGAACCGGACTGCGCGCGGGAAATTCCAGTTAGACGGCACCGATTATCAACTACCGATTAACAACGGAGTTAACCATCTTCATGGTGGAATGTATGGACTTGGTCGACGGATTTGGGAGCTTGAAACCGATGCCGCATCAAATTCGATCAAGCTGACATATCACAGCCCTGACGGCGAAGAAGGCTATCCAGCCACGGTAGACTTTACAGTAATATACCGCCTGCAAGGCGCGCGGCTCATCTGCGAAATGAACGGGATGCCAAGCGAACCAACGCCCATTAATCTTGCGCAACACAGCTATTATAACCTGAACGGTGCTGGAGGTGTGCGCGACCACGCAATCCAGATAGCGGCGAAATCGTATACTCCAGTTGATGCGACACAAATTCCGACTGGGGAAATCTTTCCGGTAAGAAACACCCGTTTTGATTTCACCCAACCGACCACATTTAACGTAACCGACCCCGAGCGAATTGGCGTAGATCACAACCTCGTTTTGGATTCTACACGCGATATAGGCTTGCCTGCCGCAACCATCTATTCGCAGCAAAGCAATCTAGAGCTTAAACTCTGGACAGGCGAACCCGGTTTGCAACTGTTTAACGCGCCGGATATGAACATTCCGGTTGCTGGTTTGAAAGGCGAAAAATACAGCCCATTCTCGGGCGTATGCCTAGAAGCCCAGCATTTTCCCGACAGCCTGAACCGGCCAGAGTGGCCTAGCATAATCTGCACGCCAGACAATCCCTACACCCAAAAACTCGAAGTAGAAATCGCCGAGCGTTGAGGCTTACACTAACCGCTCGCCCGTTTCCGGTGAGAAGAATGACGCCTTGGACATGTCGATCGCAACATCCAGCGTATCGCCAACTTCCACCGCGGTGTCTGCTCGCATACGTGCCAGAACGTCTTCGCCGCCAAGCTCGAAAATCACAAACATGTCAGATCCGGTTGGCTCTACCGCATTGATCTTGCAGCTTATTACCTGAACGGAATCCGGCATACCTTCGCTTGGGTTCGTGATATCTTCCGGCCGGATGCCGACAATTACCGAGCCTTCAGATTTAATAACGCTATCGCTGGATTTCAGCACGATCGCGTCGCCATCGTTACGCTCAACCCGAACGCCACCGCCCTCAGCAACGTTTGCAGGAATAAGGTTCATCGAAGGCGCGCCCATAAATCCGGCGACAAATGTATTGGCGGGCCGATTGTAAACATCATCCGGCGTACCTGCCTGTTGCACAATTCCGTCTTTCAGCACGACGATTTTTGTGGCCAACGTCAGCGCCTCGATCTGATCATGCGTCACATAAATGATCGACGAGTTAAGCGTCTTGTGGAGGCGTCGAATTTCAGCCCGCATCTCGACCCGCAGTTTAGCATCTAGGTTTGAAAGCGGCTCGTCGAACAGGAACAATACCGGATCACGAACCAGCGCGCGCCCCATTGCAACGCGTTGTCGCTGCCCGCCAGAAAGCTGGCTTGGCTTGCGATCCAGCAACGGCCCAATGTGCAGCAGCTTGGCTACCTCTTCTGTTTTCTCGTCACGCGCCCCATGCGCAATCCGTCGAACCTTCATCCCGAAGCTGATATTTTCGGCGACTGTCATATTGGGGTAAAGCGCGTAGGACTGGAAAACCATCGCAATATC
>JAGLUD010000380.1 GCA_023134935.1 Paracoccaceae bacterium
CTGCTGGTGGGGTTTACCAAAACCTCCGTTGGTGGCGTTGGTATATTGGCAGTGCTTTTGATGGCACTGGCGATACCGGGCAAAGCCTCGCCCGGCGTGTTGTTGCCGATGCTGATCGTCGCGGATATTTTCGCGGTGATCTACTATCGGCGGCACTGTAACTGGAGCATTTTGCTAAAATTGTTCCCGATGACGGCGATCGGCGTGATCATAGGGTATTTCGCGGTTGATCTGGTTCCGGTTGAAGTGTTCGAAAAAGTTATCGGCGCGACAATCCTGTTCATGCTTGGGTTCGAAATCCTCGTCCCCAAACGCCGCGAGGCCCCTGCCATCCTTACCGCCTTTGTGGGTATGTTCGCAGGCATATCGACCATGGTCGCCAACGCTGCCGGCCCGATATTCGGGGTTTACCTTTTGCAAATGGGTTTACCGAAAAAAGAGTTCGTCGGCACGCGCAGCTGGTTCTTCTTATTAGTTAACATCTTCAAAATCCCGTTCTCTGCCAACTTGGGGCTGGTCACGGTGGAAACTCTGAAGTTAGATTTGATGTTCGTGCCTGTCATTTTCGTCGGCGCATACCTTGGCTACAAATTCTTGGGCATGATAAATATGGCCGCTTTCAAATGGCTGATCCGCGCGGCTGTGCTGCTAAGTGCTACGAAGCTGTTGTTCTTCTAGGCACGAAAAAGGGCAGGACGTTTGACCGCCCTGCCCCAAATTTTCAAACGACTCGGATTATTCGCGGGTGATTACTTTCCAGAAGCCACCTTCGGCAACCGAAATCACGATGTCGTCGACACCACGGTGATCGTCAGGGCCGTAGCTGATTTGCGTATCAGCGATCGGATCGAAGTAGTTCAGCGACTCCATGCCTGCGATAAAGCTTGCATGCGTCAGGTCAGGACCCGCCGCTTCAAGCGCCATCACGAAGGTTTGCGCTGCCTGATAGCCCAACATGGCAAAGCCGCCAGCCGGTTTATCGTATTTCGCCGCATAGGCCGCGATGAACGCCGCAGGGGCTTCGTCGCTTGCACGTGCAGCCAGATCAACCCAACCAGAAGAGGCATATAGACCATCGGTCACGCCACCCGGAACAGCCGCAACAACACCAAGGAAGTTGGCAGATGTTGACAGGAACTTAACGTCTGTCCAACCCAGTTTCTTGGCCGTACCAACAACCGTAATGGCTTGGCGAACGCCCAGACCGATGGTGATCACATCACAACCTTCGGCTTTCAGTTTGGTAAGTGAACCAACGAAATCCAGCTCGTCCGGCTTGTGCGTAGTCTCGCCAGCGAAGGCGATGCCCAACGTTTCAGCCACATCTTTGGTGCTGTTGGCAATCTCGTTACCAAAGCCCGACGGGATGTACATGGAGCAAACTTCAGCCCCGCCGAATTCGCCCACCAGATGTTTCACGCCAGCCTGAACTTGATCATAGTAGCTTGAGAAGCCGGTAAACTTGTTCCCGATTGGATCCTGCAACATGCTTTCAGCAGCCGACAGCGGCCCAACATTCGGGATGCCTTTAGGATCGAGCAGCTTGAAGCCAGCCTCGTTCATTGGTGTACCCAGCGACAGAAGCATCGCAAAGACCTGATCTTTGTTCAGCAGCTTGTTATAACCCTGCATGGCGCGCGGAACCTGATAACCATTGTCTT
>JAGLUD010000381.1 GCA_023134935.1 Paracoccaceae bacterium
GCCGCAAAAGCGTTAACCAAACAGTTACCATTGTAGGCTTTGTGAAAACGAACTTCGCCGCCAACCGTCGGAACCCCGAAACAGTTGGCGTATCCGCCGATCCCATCAACCACACCGTTAACCAATTGTTTGGTTTTGTGGTGTGAAGGCTCGCCAAACGACAGGGAATTCATCGCCGCCATTGGCCGTGCGCCCATCGTGAACACGTCGCGCAAAATGCCGCCCATGCCTGTCGCCGCGCCCTGATAAGGCTCGATATAGGATGGGTGGTTGTGGCTTTCCATCTTGAAGACAACACACTGCCCGTCACCGATATCAACGATTCCAGCGTTTTCACCTGGTCCACAAATCACCTGCGGTCCCTCGGTCGGCAAAGTCCTTAACCATTTCTTAGAGGATTTGTACGAACAATGCTCGTTCCACATCGCGGAAAAAATACCAAGTTCGGTAAACGTCGGCTCGCGGTCCAGAAGTTCGAGTATGCGCTGATACTCCTCCTGATTAAGGCCGTGTTTACGGATCATTTCTAGGGTGATGGCTGGCTCTTTGGTCATGGGATTCTCCGGTGGGCAGCAGAATTTGGGGTCTTTTACTGTGTGCAGACACGCTTGGAAAGCTGGAATCTATTGTCTTGGTGCCGCAGGAAGGCTACGCAAGGAAAATGAGCAAACCGCATAAAGTTTTTGGCATTGGATTGAACAAGACTGGCACGTCCAGCCTGAAACGCGCGCTGATGACGCTTGGCTATAATCACTGCCCGTTGCGTGGGCAGATGACGTATAAGTTTTTCAACAATCGTTTCGACCAAATATTCGAGGTCGCAGACGATTTCGACTCGTTTGAAGATTGGCCGTGGCCGTTGATGTATCGTCAGGTCTTTGAAAAATATGGTGAAACTGCAAGGTACGTCCTGACGCGTCGCAATTCACCAGAGGCATGGCTGGAAAGTTTGAAAGTACATTCGCTGATCACCAATCCGCAAAACAACCCGCGCAAGAAGATCTTCGGGTTTGATTACCCGCACGGCGCAGAAAACCAGCACATTGCGATTTACGAAAACCATTTGGTGGAGGTTCGCAAGTATTTTGCCGATCAAGGCGCCGCACATCTATTGCACGAGGTTTGTTGGGAAGATGGCGACGGATGGCAGGAAATCTGCGATTTTCTGGAAGAACCCGTGCCAGACACACCGTTCCCGCACGTTAATCGTCGGAATGTATCACCGAGTGATGCCGCGCGGTTGAATGAAAACAAGCGATTGATCGCAGCACAGCTACAGCGTCTTAACGAAAGTTAACTGGCCTGTGCGCGTTGGCGTGCCAGCCCGCTGTCGCGGTCACTTACGCCCAAAAGGCTAACAACCAACCGCAAAAATGAGTCCTCGTGATGGTGGCGTTGGTCATCGGCCAAAACGATCCGCCATAAGGATTCAGCAATTGCGTTGCGGTCTTCATAAGGCACAGCCGATTTGATCAGACGCGTAAATCGAACGGTGTCCGGCGCGTTCGTTTCCAACTCCTCCGCCTCGGTTCGCAAGGCGGCGGTTTCGGCAGCATCCAAACCATACCGATGCATCAATAACGCATCGATCACAGCGACCTCTTCGGGCGCATAGTCATGGTCTGCACGTGCAACCCGCACCATTAATGCAGCCATCGCCAATCTGGCGTCGTCTGTCGATAAAGGGTCAGAAGTGGCGGTGCCGTTCAGGCGATTTAGAAGCGTTTTAAACATGGAGTATTACCTAAGTGTTAAAATTATTCTGGCAAGGGTGGTTGCAGCGATCCGTTCGAAATTCGCATAGCAGCCCCGCCGATACGAACGGCCTCGATTTTCCCGCTCGCAACGTCGACAGAAAGCGCGATTTGGCTGGGTCGCCCCATGTCTTCGCCTTGTTTTAGCGCGATGTCGTTGACGCCATCACGTAAATCCCCCGACGCCAGCAACTGCGCCGCCAAGATGGCCGAGGCTGAACCTGTCGCCGGATCTTCGTAAATCCCATCGTTCGGGGCAAACATGCGGGCTGAATATCCGTCACCGTTTCGGCAATACAAATAAACCGAGTTGGTACTCCCGGCCTCAGTCGCGTTCGCCAATTCCGGATTAACAACACGCGCCTTCGTCAATGCCTCGCGGGATGTGATCGGAATATATATGAACGCAGGACCGCCTTGCCAGACACCACAGTGATGTGCGTCAAATCCAATGTCAGTTTCAGTTAGCCCCAACGCCGCTGCAGCCTGTTTCGCAGTTGGCGCGATGCCGTCATGCGTGAACGGAACGACTGGTGCGGTAAATTCGGCATGCGATGTCCCGTGCTCGCGCCAAACATTGACAGGAACCAGCCCCGCCACTTCTTCCAGCGTGATATCCATCTTGAAATCGCCACGTGGATTCAGCATTTCAGCCAGCAAAATTGCGCAGCCAATGGTCGGGTGCCCCGCAAACGGAATCTCCGCCGTCGGAAAAAATATCCGCACCTTGGCCGTATGCGCAGGGTCATCCGGCGTTTGCACGAATATGGTTTCCGAAAGATTAAACTCCCGTGCGATGGTCTGCATCTGCACGGTGCTTAGTCCGTCAGCCCCAAGCACAACGGCCAGCGGATTGCCTGCGTAAGCATCCTGCGTGAACACATCGAGCGTATGGAACTCCAGCATTACACCAGCCGCGATTGCTTGACAGCTGCCTCAACGAAACTAGCGAACAGGGGGTGCGGCTCGAACGGGCGGGATTTCAATTCGGGGTGGAACTGAACGCCAATATACCAAGGGTGATCCGGAATTTCGACGATCTCCGGCAGCTTACCGTCTGGCGATATACCCGAGAACTTCAAACCCGTTGCCTCGATCGCATCGCGGTACGTCATATCAACCTCGTAACGGTGACGATGGCGTTCCGAAATCGCAGTGGTGCCGTAAATTTCCGCCACACGAGACCCTTCGGAAAGCGTCGCGTTATACGCGCCCAACCTCATAGTGCCGCCCTTGTCGTCCCCTGCATCACGCTGGATCGTGCGGTTGCCCTCAACCCATTCTTTCAGGTGGTAGACGATCGGGGTGAAGCGTTTTTCACCGGCTTCATGGTCAAATTCTTCGGAACCTGCGTCCTTGATGCCAGCCATATTCCGCGCCGCCTCGATCACGGCCATCTGCATTCCAAGACAAATTCCAAGGTAGGGAATATCATGTTCGCGGGCATATTGCGCCGCTTTGATTTTGCCTTCAGTGCCGCGTTCACCAAAACCACCAGGCACCAAAATCGCGTTAAACCCTTGAAGTTTCGAAGTGATTTCATCTTCAGATTCAAACGCTTCTGAGTTAATCCATTCCACCTTCACCTTAACGCGGTTGTGCATGCCACCATGTGTCAGCGCCTCCGCGATCGATTTATACGCGTCGCCAAGTTCTGTGTATTTGCCAACAATCGCGATCTTAACTTCACCTTCGGGGTGCTCGACACGATCCATCACATCGTGCCACTTCGCCATGTCCGGTTCGGGCGCATCGGTGATGCCAAACGCTTCCAATACCGCGCGGTCCATGCCTTCGCGACTATAGGCCAGCGGCGCCTCGTAAATCGACTTAAGATCGAGCGCGGGGATAACCGCCTCAGGACGCACATTACAAAACAGCGCCAGTTTCGCGCGTTCCTTTTGCGGAATTTCATGTTCCGAACGGCACATCAGAATGTCTGGCGCGATCCCGATAGAACGCAATTCCTTAACAGAGTGTTGCGTCGGTTTCGTTTTCAGTTCGCCCGCCGCTGCGATGTAAGGTAACAGCGTCAGATGCATGAAAACGCATTCCCCACGTCGGTCTTGGCTGAACTGGCGGATGGCCTCGAAAAATGGCAGGGCCTCGATATCGCCAACCGTGCCGCCAATTTCGCACAGCATGAAATCTACGTCTTCATCGCCGATCTTAATGAAATCTTTAATTTCATTGGTTACATGGGGAATAACCTGAATGGTCTTGCCCAAGTAATCGCCGCGACGCTCCTTTTCCAAAACGTCGGAATATATCCGGCCGGA
>JAGLUD010000382.1 GCA_023134935.1 Paracoccaceae bacterium
GGCAACCGCAAGATAGTGTGGATATTTACGTTGCGGCAACCAAATATCGGGGTAGTCAGGTAGATTTCCCCTGTTATCATTGGCACTTTCAACAAACGAATTTTTTCGAGGGTCCAAATGCTGAAGTTAATAACGTTCCCCGCTGCCTTCGGCGAACCGAGCGCCAGCCCGTTTTGCGTTAAAGCGATGTGCCTGTTGCAGGTTTCGGGCGTAAACTGGACCCCGAAGTACACAAGCGACCCGCGCAAAACGCCGAACGGTAAGTTGCCGATCCTGATCGACGCCGGTAAAACGATTGCGGACAGTGACGCCATTCGCGATCATCTGGAAAAAGTCTTCAAAACCGATTTCGACAAGAGTTTAACACCCGAACAACGGGCCATTTCCCGCGCCATTATTCGAATGGTGGAGGAACATTTGTATTTTGCGTTAGTTTCGGATCGTTGGTTAAATGATAACAATTGGGCCGTCATCAAGAAGGAGTTTTTCTCGGAAATCCCCAAGGTAGTTAACGGTTTGGTAACCAAGATGATCCGTAAAAAAACCCGTGCACAAATGACAGCGCAAGGCATGGCGCGGCACTCGACCAAGGAACAGATCGCGCGTGCAGCTAAGGATATTGATGCCATCAAAACGCTGCTCGGCGACAAGCCGTTTCTCTTTGGCGATACTCCAACTGGGGCTGATATCTCAGTGGTTCCGATATTGCGTGGGATACTAAAAACCCCGACCCAGACCGGCCTGCGCGATTTGATCACGAAGGATCAGATGCTAATGGCCTATCTGGATCGGGGCAGGGATGCGATGTATCCGGCTTAACTATTCGTTAAAGTTCACCCGATCGACAATCTTCAACGCTGTGGGTCGCAGTTTTGCGATATCCACTAGCGGCATCGCGTCCGGAACGAAATCACCCCAGCTTTGAACCAAATCGCTTGGCTGCGCGCTTTCCAGCAACGGGTATTCGAAATTCAGTTCGGCATACATGGATTGTGCCGCCTCGGATGTCAGAAACTCCATAAGACGTACAGTGTCTTCTTCGTTGTTCGACGATTTGGTCATCGCCATGCCCGAAAGGTTAACGTGCACGCCGCTGTCACCCAAAATCGGAAACTGGATAGTTACACTGTCGGCCCAGGCCTGCTGCTCCTCATTCTGAAGCATCGCGCCCATGTAATAGGTGTTGCCGATAGCAATATCGCAAACGCCGGCCCAGATAGCTTTGATCTGTGCGCGGTCATTACCCTGCGGCTTGCGGGCCAGATTGGCCTTTAACCCCGTTAACCATTCCTCCGCGGCCTCCTCGCCGTGGTGGGCGACAACCGCTGACAGCAACCCGATGTTATAATTATGCGAACCGGAGCGCGTGCAAATACGCCCTTCCCATTTCGGGTCGGTCAAATCTTCGTACGTAGTCACTTCGCCTTCCGCGACACGATCAACGGACGCGTAAATCACCCGCGCTCGTGACGTCAGGCCGAACCAATTACCATCGGGGTCCCGGAACGTAGCCGGAATGTTGGCGTTAATAACATCCGATGTCACGGCCTGCGTAACGCCAGCTTCGACAACGGCATTCAGATTCGAGATATCCGTAGTCAAAACCAAGTCAGCAGGGGAGCGCCGCCCCTCCGCCTTAAGGCGTTCGATCAGTCCGTCCTTGATGAAAACGATATTTGTCTTGATGCCGGTCTCGGCAGTGAATGCCTCCAGAATAGGGTTGATAAGCTGCGGTTCACGTGAAGAATAGATGTTCACTTCTGCGAATGCGGGGGTGGCGATTGCGGTGGCGGCTAATATGGTGGCAATTTGTTTAAGCATCGTTAACTCCAGTTTGATTTCCCGAACTGGATTACCTGACTAAAATGGTCAGGTCAATAGGTGACTAAATAAATCAGGAAAGTTTTTCCTGCCGTTTAACCTCGTCCCACAATGCATCCATCTCCTCAAGGTTAGACCCTTCAGGTGTCTTTCCACGAACCTTCAAAAGGTCCTCCACCCCATTGAAACGGCGTGTAAATTTGGTGTTAGCGGATCGCAAAATTGTTTCCGGTTCAATGTCCAAATGTCGTGCCAAATTGGCCATGACAAACAGCAAATCTCCGAACTCTTCCGCGATCTCCTCTTTGCCTAAACTATCCCGCGCCTCAACTAATTCGCCCGCTTCCTCGATAATCTTGTCCAGAACCATCGAGGTGTCAGGCCAGTCAAACCCAACGCGCGCCGCCCGATTCTGCAACTTCACCGCCCGCGTCAACGCCGGCAAACCTGCCGCAACCCCGTCGAGCGCACTTACAGTTCCAACGCCACGCTCCGCCGCTTTAATCTGCTCCCAATCCGAAACCTGCTGCGCCGCTGACTTATCCCGACTCTCATCCCCAAAAACATGTGGATGGCGACGGAACATCTTTGCAGAAATTGAATCCACAACATCGTCAAACCCGAACAACCCTGCCTCCTGCGCCATTTGTGAATGGTAAACAACCTGCAACAACAAATCGCCCAATTCATCCCGCAATTCGACCATCTCACCGCGCTCAATCGCATCGGCAACCTCGTAAGCCTCCTCGATCGTGTAGGGCGCAATGGAGGCGAAATCCTGTTCAATATCCCACGGGCACCCGGTTTCAGGGTCACGCAACCGCCGCATAATCTCCATCAACCGAGGCAAACCGGCCTTTTCGTCGTTAACCAATTCGTCAGATTCGTCTATCGGCAGTGGCAAAGCCTTCTTATCCGTCATTCTTTACTCCAAGGTTAACGCGCAGGGTCTCAAGGCCGTGAAAGTGATAGCGGTCCGCATAAACGGGCGCCTCGGCCAGTTTCATATCTGGATACTTCGAAAATAAAATCGGCAGCGCGACCGCCATTTCCAACTTCGCCAATGGCGTGCCAATGCAAAAATGCAGGCCCGCCCCAAATGACAGATTTCCGATCCCGCCACGAACGGCATCAAGCTCCATTGGGCAGGCGAATTTATTAGGATCGTGGTTCGCACCTGCCAGCATCAAGCCAACCACGTCACCGGTCTTGAAATCATGCCCGAACGCGGTGATGTCCTCCATCGCGTAGCG
>JAGLUD010000383.1 GCA_023134935.1 Paracoccaceae bacterium
TCGTGGCTAATGAAAATCAGGCCCATGCCGCGTTCTTTCACCAGCTTGTCCATGATCTCTAGCACCTGCATTTGCACGGATACATCGAGTGCGGAGGTGGGTTCGTCCGCAATCATGATTTTAGGATTGGGGATCAGCATCATGGCGATCATGATGCGTTGGCCCATGCCGCCGGAAACTTCGTGCGGGTACATGTTATAGACGCGCTCGGGGTCGCGAATGGCGACAGCTTCCAGCATCTCGATGGACTTGCGTTTGGCTTCGGATTTGGAGGCTTTGGCGTGCAGGCGATAAGCCTCGGAAATCTGCTGGCCGACGCGCATCACGGGATTCAGTGAAAATTTAGGGTCCTGCATGATCAGGGATATTTGTTTACCCCGCACGTCGCGCATTTCCTTTTCGGTGCGGCCCATCAGGTCCACGCCTTCAAGGTCCATTTGGTCAGCAGTCACCATTCCGGGGGCGCGGATCAGGCGCAGGATTGCGCGGCCAGTCATAGATTTACCCGAGCCACTCTCACCCACGATGCCCAACCGTTCTTGGCCAAGCGTAAAGTTGATCCCGCGCACGGCGTCAAATACACCGCTGCGCGTGGGGAATCTCACCCAGAGGTTTTCAACATCGAGAAGGTTGCTCATGATGTGCCATCCTTAGGGTCCAGCACATCGCGCAGCCCGTCTCCTAATAGGTTAAACGCCAATGAAACGGTAAAAATCGCGAGGCCTGGCATAGTGGCGATCCACCAGTGATCAAGAATGAAGCGCCGCCCTTCAGAGATCATCGCGCCCCATTCCGGCGACGGCGGTTGTGCGCCAAGGCCAAGGAAACCAAGGCCGGCGGCGGCTAGGATAATCCCCGCCATGTCCAGTGTCACGCGAACAACGAGAGACGAAATACACAGTGGCCATATGTGTTTGATGATGATCCTCAGCGGCCCCGCGCCTTGCAGTTTGACGGCATGGATATAGTCGGAATTGCGGATGGTTAACGTTTCCGCCCGTGCAATCCTTGCATACGCGGGCCAAGCCGTTAGCGAGATCGCCAGTACTGCGTTTTCAATGCCTGCGCCCAGCGCCGCCACGAATGCAAGTGCCAGAACGAGGCGGGGGAAGGCGAGGAATATGTCGGTGATCCGCATCAGGATTGCGTCGGTCCAACCACCTGCGTATCCCGCTATCGTACCGACGAAAAGGCCAACGACGGGAGCGAGAATTGTCACCAACGTCACGATGTATAGCGTGATCCTTGAGCCGTAAATTAGACGACTGAGAATGTCGCGGCCAAGGCTGTCAGAGCCTAGGATATACCCCTCTGATAGCGGTGGCTGCAGGCGTGCAGCGAGGTCTTGGATGAACGGGTCGTGCGGAGCAATAATGGCGGCGAATGCGGCAATTAGCACCAGAAAAACCAGAATGCCAAGGCCGATCATCGCCATAGGATTGCGCTTGAAAGACAGCCACGCTTGATAAATCACCGTCGCTTTGGCGTGCTGGCGCGAGGTTGGGGTGTCGGTCAGCAACCATTCGCGGAGGCTTGGTTTTGAAGTATCAGTCAGGCTCATTTCGCCCTCGGGTCAAAGAATTTATAGAGAAGGTCGGAGAAGATATTCAGCAATACAAACACCAGCCCCACAACCACAGTTCCGCCCATTACGGCGTTCATATCTGCCGATAAAAGCGAAGTGGTGATGTAGGAACCGATACCGGGCCACGCGAAAATAATCTCGGTCAGGACCGAGCCTTCCAGAAGGCCTGCGTAACTAAGCGCGACCACGGTAATTAGTTGGACTTTGATATTGCCGAACGCATGTTTCCAGATCACGGCGGACTCGGACATGCCTTTGACGCGAGCAGTGATGATGTATTCAGAGTTCAGCTGTTCAAGCATAAAACTGCGGGTCATACGGCTGATATAGGCCAATGAATAATAGCCCAAGAGGCTTGCAGGCAGAATGATGTGCGAGATGGCGTTGCGGAAAATAGTCCAGTCCCCCGCAAGTGCGGAATCGATCAGGATCATACCGGTCACAGATGGGATAATGTCTTCGTAAAAAATATCCAACCGCCCCGGGCCACCGACCCATCCGAGCTTGCCGTAAAGGACCATCAATGCGATCAGGCCGATCCAGAACACTGGCATGGAATAGCCGATCAGAGCCACAACGCGGGCGATCTGGTCAATCCATGAGCCACGTTTTACCGCCGCCAAGACGCCGAGTGGAACGCCGATTGAAACACCGATGATGGTGCCAAGGGTGGCCAGCTCCATCGTGGCGGGGAAGACGCGTTTGATATCATCGGATACCGGAAAACCCGTGCGTAAGGATTTGCCGAAATCGCCTTGGACGATATCCGTGATGTAATAGAAAAACTGAACGATTAGTGGTTTGTCCAACCCGAGGGCGACATAAGCGGCGTCGCGCATCTCTTGGCTAGCACGTTCGCCAACGATCGAAAGCACCGGATCAATGGGCATAACCCGTCCGATGAAAAAAGTAACAAACAAAAGGCCGAGCATCGTGACCGCAATCGCAGTGATAGTTTTGACGGCTTTAACGGCGACTCGGTAAAAGGGCGACTTGCGCCGCCCTTTTATTATATCAGAGGCAAATGCCATTTATTTTGTCACCGTCCAGTAGGAAACAGCGGTGATCGCGCCACCAAGGCTTAGGCCCTGAACGTTGTCTCCACGACCGGTCTGTTCGATTTTCTGGAACATAACGGCGAACGGGGAAACCTGCTGATGCTCGCGTTGCAAGGCTTCGTACATCGCTGCACGGGTATCGCGGTCATTTTCAACCACGGCGGCCAGAGTTGCTTCGCTCATTGCAGGGATATCCCAAGCGTTACGCCATGCCAGAAGGCCAGTCGCGCCTGCTTCATCCGTATTCACAGGGTTGAAGGCGAATGTACCCGCATTGGTGTTTGGATCCGGATAATCCGGGCCCCATGCACCAACATAGATGTCATGTTCACGCGCACGGTATACACCTAGGATCTGTTTGCCTGTGCCCACAGTGATATTCACCGTGATACCAGCCTGACCAAACGTGTTCTGGATGGACTGTGCAATCTCGATGCGTTCCTGTGCTTCACGAACCACAATCCCGATTTCGAAACCGTCTGGATAACCAGCTTCAGCAAGCAACGCCTTGGCTTTAGCTATGTCTAGCGAGAACGGTGTATCCGATATTTCGCCCAGATATGTACGCGGCAAGAAGGCCTGATGCACAGTGTACTGGCCGTTAAGGAAGCTGTCCTGCATACCTTTATAATCGATGAGGTACTTGAGTGCTTCGACAACTTTCGGGTTCGAGAGGATCTCGCTCTTCTGGTTCATCGAGATGTACATCAGACGACCGCGAAGCTCACTGTCCACGGCAATGCCGTCAACTCCTGTGATGCCAGCGACATCCTCTGGATTAAGATTGCGGGCCACGTCAATGTCGCCACGTTCAAGCAGCAGACGCTGTGTCGAGCTTTCCTGAATGTTGCGAACGACGACGCGTTCCATCGCAGGTGCGCCACGGAAGAAATCCGGGTTGGAGATCAGTGTAACTGACTCATTCGGTTTCCAGCTACCAAGTGTATAAGCGCCCGAACCAGCTGTGTTTGTACGCAGCCATTCATTACCCATATCGCCGTCAGCTTCGTGTTCCATAACAACTTTGGAATCAACGATACTGCCGATTGTCGAAGTCAGACAGTTTAGCACAAACGACGTCGCATAACGCTGGTCTGTTGTGATCGACAACGTGTTGCCGTCAGCCACAATCGTATCGCCAACGTTGTCAGCGGTGAAGCCGAACTGTGTCAGAATGAACGATGGTGTTTTGTTCAGAATAACCGCACGGCGAAGGCTGTATTCAGCGTCTTGCGCCGTTACATCGTTGCCAGAATGAAACTTTACGCCTTCACGCATTGTGAACGTGATAGTTCGGCCATCCTCGGAAACTGTCCAGCTGTCAGCCAGTGCCGGAATGTAACCGCCAGTAAGATCGGCAGGATCGAAGCCAACCAGTTTGCTGTAGATGTTGCGGTTAACATCGGAGCCAGCGAATTCAAACGATTGCGCTGGATCGAGTGTTGTAATGTCGTCAATCCGGTTGGCGATGACGAGCATGTTTGCCGGTGTCTCGGCCACAGCCGGAAGGGTTGTTACGCCGGCAGCGAGCGCAAGCGCGGCTCCCATAGCGAATGAATTAAAAGTTTTCACAGTATTCCTCCATGTGATTAATGTTGTTTTTTATTTTTTTAGGGGCTGACCCAGATAACGC
>JAGLUD010000384.1 GCA_023134935.1 Paracoccaceae bacterium
GCGATTGGCGTCGTGACGAAGTCATTAATTATGACCGTCGCAACATCGATATTCTCGCGGCATCCCATCGCTTGCTGGAAACAACGGAGCCTTATACGTTGCTGTCCGGTTATCGCAGCCCGGCAACGAACGCGGCTTTGCGTTCTAACAATCGCGGCGTTGCGTCAAATTCGTATCACATGAAGGGTATGGCTGCGGATGTGCGCCTAGCTTCCCGAAGTGTTGCGCAAATGACGTCCGCTGGCAAAGCCTGTAATTCGGGCGGCGTTGGGAAATATAACGGTTCGAATTTCGTCCATATGGACAGTGGACCGATCCGTAGCTGGAAAGGTTAACTAACCGTTAACGCAAGAATGACAGCCCGCCTTTCGGCGGGCTTTGTCGTTTTATGGGCGCGTTGTTCCGTCACCAACCACCAGATATTTAAAACTGGTTAATTGCTCGGCCCCTACTGGCCCGCGCGCATGCATTTTGCCAGTTGCGATGCCGATCTCTGCGCCCATACCAAATTCACCACCATCAGCGAACTGGGTGGACGCGTTACGCATCAAAATCGCACTGTCGACACGCTGGAAGAACCTGTCAGCGGTCGCGTCGTTTTCAGTCAAAATTGCATCGGTGTGATTGGAGCTATACTCCCCAATATGCGCAATTGCTCCGTCGATACCATCCACCAACTTCACAGCGATTATCATATCGAGGTATTCGTTCCCCCAATCGTCAGCCGTCGCCGGAATAGTACCGGCAATCTCCTGCAAGCCTTCACCCACACGCACTTCCACGCCAGCGTTAACCAGATCTTCCACAAAGGGCGCGCCGTGTTTGGCATAGAACGCCAGATCGATAAGCAAGCACTCAGCCGATCCACAAATCCCCGTGCGGCGTGTCTTGGCGTTCACGATAACGTCGCGTGCTTTCTTAACATCGGCGTCAACGTCAACGTAAACATGTACGATGCCTTCCAGATGCGCGAACACGGGCACGCGTGCCTCGCGTTGCACAAGCCCTACCAAGCCTTTACCACCGCGCGGCACGATTACGTCAATGTAAGCGGTCATCGTTAACATTTCGCTAACCGCTGCGCGGTCGCGTGTCGGCACCAGTTGAATGGAATCTTCCGGCAGGCCAGCCGCCTTCAGACCATCAACCAAGCAGGAATGAATAACCGTAGAGCTGTGAAAGCTTTCGGATCCGCCACGTAAAATCGAGGCGTTGCCTGCCTTTAGACACAGCCCGCCAGCATCTGCGGTAACGTTAGGGCGGCTCTCATAAATAACGCCAATAACGCCTAAGGGCGTGCGCACACGTCGGATATTCAAACCAGAAGGCATATCCCAATCTGCCGTCGCAACACCGACTGGGTCGGGTAGCTCAGCAACGGAGCGAAGACCATCAACAATCCCTTGAATACGGTCGTCGTCCAACATCAAGCGGTCCATCATCGCGTCCGACAGGCCTTTGTTGCGGCCAAAGTCCATATCTTTCGCGTTAGCTTCGACAATCTCTGCCCGCCGCGCCCAGACGGCATCGGCAGCACTGATCAAAGCGGCGCTTTTGCTTTCTGGCGTGGCAAACGCTAACTGCGCGCTCGCCGTTTTTGCCTTCGCGCCGATCCCGGCCATGATTTCCTTAACGTCCATAATCCCTCACATCGCCATATCGTCACGGTGAACCATCGCGGCCCTCCCCGTGTGGCCCAACCGAGCCTCGATTTCGTTTGACTGACATCCCATTATCAACCGCGCCTCTTTAGCATCATATCCGGCCAACGCTTTTGCAACGCTGACCCCGTCCGGTCCAACGATCTCGATCGCTTCGCCACGACCGAAGTCACCTTCCACGTTCTTAACACCGGCAGGCAGCAAAGATTTCCCGCGCCCTAGTGCCGCAACTGCACCAGCATCCAGAATGATCCGGCCTTTGGTTTTCATACCTGAAATCCAACGTTTTCGCGCGACCCCCGGCAATGCTGCGGCCGCAAACCACGTAACGGTGCCCCCATCGAGCAGGGCTTTGATTGGCCGCGAAACTTCACCCTTGGTGATAGCCATTGCACAGCCGGCGTGCATCGCAACCTTGGCTGCCATAACCTTCGTTTTCATACCGCCGCTTGCGCCTTCAGTGCCAGCTTCACCTGCCATTGCCTCGATCTCGGGCGTGATTGCATCCACATGCGACAAGAATTTCGCGTTACGGTCCGACCGAGGGTCAGCCGTATAAAGCCCATCAACATCCGACAGTAACACCAACACATCAGCCCCCACCATCGATGCAACTTGTGCCGCCAGCCGATCATTATCCCCATACCGGATTTCATCCGTCGCAACAGTGTCATTTTCGTTAACGATTGGAACAGTTCCCAGTTCCAGCAAAGTGCCGATCGTTGCACGAGAATTTAGATAACGCCGGCGGTTTTCCGTATCCTCAAGTGTTAACAAAACCTGAGCAGCTTCTATACTATGAGGCTGCAGAACCTCTTGATACGCCTGCGCCAAACGAATTTGCCCGACAGCGGCAGCCGCTTGTGCGCGCTCTAAACTAAGCGCTCCGTTCGGAAACCGGAGCACCCTTCGCCCCAAAGCAATCGAGCCGGAGGAAACGATCAAGACCTCTTTATCGCGCGCCTTCAGCATCGCGACATCATCCGCTAGATCAGCAAGCCAATCACGCCGCAGTAAACCCGTCGCGCCATCCACCAACAGCGCCGAGCCAATTTTGATGACAATCCGTTTTGCCCCACCGATAAGCGAGGCGGAATTTACGGTCTCCATGCCTCGGGTTCCTTATCTTCATCAATCTCAGCGGCGGCGTTGGTGTCGATGATCGTGCGCAACACGCGCAACGTATCTTGCAGGCCTTCACGGCTAACACCGGACTGGCGCATCACAGGGCTGCCCGATGCATCCTCCAACGCTTTGGCCACGTCCTCGCGTTCATCTTCTGTTAACGCATCGACTTTGTTCAATGCCGTGACGCGCTGTTTGCCAGCTA
>JAGLUD010000385.1 GCA_023134935.1 Paracoccaceae bacterium
TCGGGATTTCGCTGGACGAACAAACCCGCCCCGAAACGATCGAGGCCGTTTGGCGTGCCTTTGGTGGCGACATGAAGGATGATTCTGCCGCTAACCGCGACTATCGCCTGCCAGAAGCGATGCTGCGGACAGATGAATATCTGACACATCCGATTTTCGACATGAACCGTTCCGAAGCCGAGATGACGCGCTATATGCGCCGTTTGGCCGACCGTGATTTGGCGTTGGATCGGGCGATGATCCCGCTGGGGTCGTGCACAATGAAACTGAACGCAACGGCGGAAATGATCCCGCTAACGTGGTTTGGCATTGCAAACCTGCACCCGTTTGTGCCGCTGGATCAGGCGGCTGGGTATACGGAACTGACCACGCAACTGATGGATCAGTTGTGCGAGATAACCGGATACGATGCGATGTCCTTGCAGCCTAATTCGGGCGCGCAAGGGGAGTATGCGGGTCTTTTGACCATCCGTAATTACCACGCCTCGCGCGGTGAAGGGGAACGCAACATTTGCCTTATCCCGACATCGGCCCACGGCACCAACCCTGCGTCGGCGCAGATGGCTGGCTGGAAAGTTGTGGTGGTTAAGTCAGCAGATAATGGCGACATTGATCTGGAAGATTTCCGCACGAAAGCCGAAGCAGCGGGCGATATGCTGGCAGCGTGTATGATCACCTACCCTTCCACGCATGGTGTTTTCGAAGAAACAGTGCGCGAAGTTTGTGACATCACGCATTCCCACGGCGGTCAGGTTTATATCGACGGGGCGAACATGAATGCCATGGTCGGGCTTGCGCAACCGGGGAAAATCGGTGGCGATGTAAGCCACCTCAATTTGCACAAAACATTCGCCATTCCACATGGTGGCGGTGGGCCGGGCATGGGGCCGATTGGCGTTGGCACACATCTTGAACCGTTCCTTCCCGGACATACCGAGACACCTAGTGATGTCGGCGCTGTGTCGGCTGCACCTGTGGGTTCAGGGTCGATCCTTGTGATTTCATGGGCGTATATATTGCTGATGGGTGGCACGGGGATGACGCAAGCGACGAAGGTTGCGATCCTGAATGCCAACTATATGGCGAAGCGGCTTTCTGGGGCTTACGACATTCTGTTCAAGTCCAAGCTCGGGCGGGTGGCGCATGAATGTATTCTGGATACTCGACCATTGAATGACAGCGCCCATGTGACCGTCGACGATATCGCCAAACGGCTGATGGATTGCGGTTTTCATGCCCCAACCATGAGCTGGCCAGTGGCTGGAACGCTCATGGTTGAACCTACGGAGTCCGAACCGAAGGCTGAAATTGACCGGTTTATCACCGCGATGCTGGCCATCCGTGCCGAGGCGCAGGATATTGAAGACGGCAAGATTTCTTACGACGACAGCCCGCTGCATCACGCACCACATACGGTTGAAGATTTGGTTGGTGATTGGAATCGGGTCTATTCGCGCGAGCAAGCGTGCTACCCTCCCGGTGCGTTCCGGGTGGATAAATACTGGTCACCGGTGAACCGCGTGGATAATGCGTATGGCGACCGGAATCTGATTTGTTCCTGTCCTCCGCTGACAGACTACGAAGAATAGCCACGCCTACGAAAACACATTCCACTTGCTATATGTGTAAAATCTGACATGGTTAGGGTCGCTTTCGAGCAGCCCTTTTTCTTTGTCCGAGGTTAATATGAAAATTCTTGCCTTTGCAGCGTTCTTGCTGTCTGCCCTTCCTGCTCACGCACTGGATATTCAGAAGGTGACCGACGGTGTTTTTGCAATTGTTGGGCCGCTGGACCAACGATCGCCCGATAACTTGGCGAATAATGCTACGTTTGGGCTGGTGGTTACCGATGATGGTGCAGTGCTGATCGATACGGGTGGCAGTTGGCTGGGGGCTGAAGAATTACACGCTGCGGTGCGCGAGGTGACAGACCAACCTGTTAAATTCGTGATTAACTCTGGTGGGCAGGATCATCGCTGGATCGGTAACGAGTACTGGCAACAACAAGGGGCCGATGTGATTGCCTCGA
>JAGLUD010000386.1 GCA_023134935.1 Paracoccaceae bacterium
TTGTCGCGTATTTTGCGTTTACGCAGTTCGGTGTCCATGATCATGGCGAATTCATACGCAGGGCCATAGCACGACGCGCCTTGAACCGCGCCAACCACAATTGGGCCGGGGTCTTTGCAGAACTCTTCCCAGCCGCCGTAGGCATCAACCGCATGGTCAATCGCGCAAACGGATTGTGTGAAACCTTCAGGACCAAGACCTTCAATTTCGTCAAACGCCAGTTCGGGACCGGTAGCAATCACAAGATAGTCGTAAGCAACCTCTTTACCGCTGGCCAGAACAACCTTGTTGCTCTCTGGATCGACTTTAGCAGCAGCATCATGAATAAACCCGATGCCCTGCTTCTTCATCACAGGCGCTAGTTCGATAGTGATATCTTCTTTCTTGCGCCAACCAACCGCGGCCCAAGGGTTTGATGGTGTGAATTGGAAATATGACTTATCGGAAATAACCGTAATGTTATCTTCACGTCGTTTTTCCAGTTTCATATCAAACGCCATCGGAACTCCGCCGACGCCTGCACCCAAAATTACGATTTCAGCCATGTGTCTCTCCCATTCATGTTCATCGTTCTATTTCATTGATTGGTTAAGAATATGATTATGTCCTAAATCTAAAGCAAGGCTTTTCACGACTATTATGTGTGAAATGCATCTTATAAGTTGAATATGTCGCAAATAACCTGAAAAAACATACCCCATTGACAAGACACCACACTCCGCAGCATGTTCCCGCCCCACACGACTCCCCGTGATTTTGGAGATTTTTAATGGCCGTAGTAGTAGTCGAATCCCCCGCGAAAGCGAAAACTATCAATAAATATCTAGGGGATGAGTACACCGTTCTGGCGTCTTACGGCCACGTTCGCGACCTGCCACCAAAGAATGGTTCCGTCGATACGGACAACGATTTCGAGATGAAATGGGACGTCGCAACCCAATCGATGAAACATATTCGCGCCATTGTGGACGCCATGAAGGCCGACCCTGATGACAAACTGATCCTCGCGACCGACCCCGATAGGGAAGGCGAAGCGATCAGTTGGCACCTCGAAGAAGTTTTGCGCAAACGCAAGGTCATCAAGAAATCCACCAAAGTTGAACGAGTTGTTTTCAACGCCGTCACCAAATCTGCGATTTTAGAGGCGATGGATAACCCGCGCCAAGTGGATCAACCGCTGGTAGACGCCTATTTGGCGCGTCGCGCGCTGGATTATCTGGTGGGGTTCAACCTCTCACCAGTTCTATGGCGTAAACTGCCCGGCGCAAAATCCGCTGGCCGTGTGCAATCCGTTGTCCTGCGCCTGATCGTTGAACGCGAGATGGAGATCGAGGCCTTCAATAACCGCGAATACTGGACTGTTGCCGCTGACCTGACAACGCCACGAGGCAAGAATTTCGAAGCACGCTTAACCATCCTCGGTGGCAGAAAGCTGGAAAAGTTCAGCATCGAAACAGCTGCGGCAGCTGAATTGGCCGTAGCCGCCATCGAATCCCGCGACCTGACAATTTCTTCGGTCGAAGCAAAACCCGCCAACCGCAACCCATCCGCTCCGTTCATGACATCGTCCTTGCAACAAGAGGCCAGCCGCAAGTTCGGCTTTGGTGCCCGCCAGACAATGTCCACCGCCCAGCGCCTGTATGAAGCTGGATACATTACATATATGCGTACCGACGGCATCGACATGGCCCCCGAGGCCGTGACCCAAGCACGCGAGGTCATCAAGGCCCGTTATGGTGACAGCTATGTCCCTGACAAACCGCGTATCTATAAGAACAAAGCCAAAAATGCGCAGGAAGCGCACGAATGTATCCGCCCAACGGATTTCAAAACCGCCCCTTCTGAGATGGCGAAACTCGAAGCTGATCAACGCAAGCTCTATGATCTGATCTGGAAACGCTCCATCGCGTGCCAAATGGCTGCTGCCCGTATGGAACGCACGACCGTCGATATCCTGTCGGCTGACGAGCAAATCGGCTTGCGCGCCACCGGCCAAGTCATCCAGTTCGAAGGCTTCATGAAGGTCTATACCGAAGGCCGCGAGGATGCCGTCATAGACGACGACAAGATGCTGCCACAGATCATGCAGGGTGATCCAGCCGACAAACGCTCGGTCACGCCCGAGCAGCACTTCACCCAACCACCGCCTCGTTATTCCGAGGCGAGCATTGTGCAAAAGATGGAAGAACTAGGCATCGGCCGCCCTTCTACTTATGCATCCATCGTGACGACAATTCAGGATCGCGACTATGTTCGCAAAGAAAAGAACCGCCTGATCCCCGAGGATAAAGGCCGTCTGGTGACGATCTTCCTTGAAAGCTATTTCCGCCAGTATGTCGGGTATGATTTCACTGCCGCCTTGGAAAGCGACCTTGATAAAGTCAGCGTTGGCGACGAGGACTGGAAAGTTCTGCTTGGTCGTTTCTGGAAAGACTTCCACGCTGCAATCGATGAAACCGCCGAGCTGCGCATCACTGAAGTGTTGGAAAAGATCAACGACGTTCTGGCCCCGCATTTGTTCCCAGCGAACGAAGACGGTTCCGACCCGCGCATCTGTAAAAACTGCGGCGACGGCAAACTATCCATGCGGACTTCCCGCGCAGGTGGTGCGTTCATCGGCTGTTCCAACTACCCCGAATGCCGCTACACCCGTCCGATTTCCGGCGAGGTTGAAGGCGGTGACATGGCAGGCCCTGACGGCAAACTGCTGGGCCATAACGACGACGGCGAGACTATTTCGCTACGTTCAGGCCGCTACGGTCCCTACGTGCAGCTTGGCGATACGACCGAAGAAAACCCGAAACCCAAACGCTCCTCCATTCCTAAAGGTATGGAGCTGGACACGGTTGATCTGGCCAAAGCACTGGACTTGCTGTCTCTGCCCCGCCTAATCGGCGAGCACCCCGAGGGTGGCCGCGTCGAGGCTAGCATCGGGCGTTTTGGTCCCTACGTCGTCCACACCAAGCCCCCGGGCGAAGGCGAAACCAAGCAAACCAAGATTTACGCTTCCATTAAGGATGCCGAAGAAGTTCTGACTATCGGCATGAACCGCGCGGTCG
>JAGLUD010000387.1 GCA_023134935.1 Paracoccaceae bacterium
TTGCCACGATGGATCGAAGCCGCGGCGCGGCATTGGTGGACTTCAATCTGGACGGGTTGCTTGATTTGGTGGTGAATAATCGGCGTGCGCCTGTCGAAATTTACCAGAACATCACCGCCGACGCAGGGAATTGGCTGATGTTCGATATCCGGCAAGATGGATCCAATCCGCAAGCAGTAGGCGCGTGGATCGAAATTGATGGCGGCACCGGTGTTCAATCGCGCGAGATAACGATTGGCGGTGGGCATACAGGCGGTTCGGCAGCGTTGACCCACTTCGGGCTCGGCACATTACAGGCTGTAACTTTACGGGTTATCTGGCCCGATGGGACCACGTCAAAAAACGTAACCATAGAGAGCAACCAGATATTGCGCATTATGCGAAGCGGTAAGACGTTGAAAGTGACGCCGCTTTAATCTACCGGAAGCCCGCTTGGGACGGTAGTTGGAACGCCTAGGCGGGCCTTATCGTCGGTCAGCGCGTTCAAGAACTGTATGATCTGACCAATCTCGACATCGCTTAACTGTACCGGTTCCAGCTCATTTGCATCGGCAATCCGCGCCATTTCCGCAGGGGAATCCAGAACAGCCCAATCAGACGCACCAACCAGTTTGGGTAGGGTTGCCTGCGTTCGGTCATACGCCATTAAAGACGCAACCGGATCTAAGTGATGCCGTACAACTGCGTCGAGCGTTGCATACGCACCTGAGTGGCCATAAGGGGCACTTAAGGTGATGTTGCGCAGGCTCGGAGTGCGAAACTTGTACACATCAGCAGCCTGCCCCGTCACGCGGATGCGGCCCACATCACGGTGATGGTTTTCGAACCTTGCGGCTTTGCCCGGTCCGATTTGCGGCATGGCGATGGCGTGAAAACCATGGTCCGTTTGGAACCGGCCAGAGTGACATGCGGAGCACCCAGCGTTGCCGTAAAACAATTCCATCCCGCGCGTCGCCGATTTAGATAACGTGGCACCGTCCAGATGCCGGTCGAAGGGGCTGTCGTCCGATCGCCATTCGAATGCGATGAACGCTGCGATGGCGTTCGATATGTCGGTAAACCTGATCTGGCGTGGGCCGACCACCGATGTGAACATGTTGCGGTATTCGGGAATGCCGGCCACTCTCGTAGCGATAATGTCCCAAGCCCCGCCAGGTTGCGCAAGAAACCCGACCCGCACGGCCTTCGATACGTCATTTTCGGAATAGTGCCCGGCCATTTCGTCACCAGAAAGCACAGGAAACATTGCTTGGGCTGATAGCACGCCACTAAAGCCTGCAACCATTTCGTCTTCTAGAGGCGTTCGTATTCCTGAGGGCCGGCTGCTATCAGCCTCCAAGCGGCCATCGTGGAAAAGCGAGGTGAACTCTTTGGCGCCGAGATTAAAGAGGGCCGGCGCATTGCGTCCAATCCGTTGTTCGGGCAGGTTTTCAGGATCAACGCGGCGATCAGGGCCTAACCCGATGCCACCGTCACCCAACGCCAGCGAAACCCCGTCGGATGTGCCGAAACGGGGGTGATGGCAAGTTGCGCAAGCTATATTCTGGTTGCCGCTTATAATGGGATCAAAGAACAAAAACCGCCCTAAGGCGACTTCCTCAGGCGAAGATTTGGCAAAAACGGTGGGTGGAAACTCAGGCGTTTGCGCAACGACGAAAGGTGCGCTAATACCGAAGCCTGTCAAAGCGATTAGCAATAACTGGATGGTTTTCTTTTTGAAGTCACTTCCCATGTTGCACCCAATCGCATCGTTTGTTGATTTAATTCACTAGTCGAATTAAAGTGTGACACCCGGCGGGGTTTATTGCAACTCCGGCGAGCTATATTTACGACGATAAGGAAGAATTATGTATCTTGGCCTTGATCTTGGCACTTCGGGAATGAAGGGCATGCTAATTGATGACGCGCAAAACGTTGTAGGCTCGGCCACCGCACCCCTGATTGTTACCCGCCCGAATGAGGGTTGGTCAGAACAGGATCCGGACAGCTGGATCGCAGCGTGCGAAACCGTTTTGGATTCATTGTCTAACTCTTTTCCGGCAGAAATGTCTGCCCTGCGCGGAATCGGCTTATCAGGCCAAATGCATGGCGCAACACTGGTCGACAAGGCCGGAAAAGCGCTCCGCAACTGCATTTTGTGGAATGATACACGAAGCCATCAAGAGGCAGCAACGCTGGACGCAATTCCGTCTTTTAGGGCTTTGTCTGGGAATATCGTTTTCCCCGGATTTACAGCCCCGAAACTGGAGTGGGTTAAGAAAAACGAACCGGAGATATTCAAGCAGACAGCAAAAATCTTGCTGCCTAAGGATTA
>JAGLUD010000388.1 GCA_023134935.1 Paracoccaceae bacterium
CATCGCTTAGATATGGCCCTGCCCACAGCCCGCGGATACCAGCGGCGGGTGCGTAATTAACCATTAGCAACGGGAAAATCAGCCACATTGCAGGCATTTTCAGGATATCGAGCAAACTGCCTTTGGGCGTATCTTTATCCGCTACGACCTTGGGTGGATCTTTAACGAAAATGGCCACCCCTGCGGCCACCAAAATGCTGACCAGCACCATGGCCCAAAGGCTTTCACGCCAACCTAGTGCTTCAACTGCCAAAGCCAGCGGCACAGAGCCCGCCAGATTTCCAGCCGTTCCAACGCCAAGGATAACACCTGCCAAGGTTGCGAACATTGCAGGGCGGTAAAGCCGCGCAAAGATGTAGTAGCTTGCCATCAGAACGGGCGAGCACCCTACCCCGATCAAACCCATCGCGATTTGCACATCCGCCGGAGTTTGCGCCATTGCGAACAACGCGGAACCACCACCGCCGCCAATTGCCAGCAAAACCGCCGCCGTCCAGCGCGGGCCGATACGATCGAGCGCCCAACCTACGGGGATCTGCATCGCTGCGAAAACCCCGAACCACAGGCCCGACGCTAGTGACAGGTCGGCGGCCGTCGCGCCTAGGTCGTGGTCAAGAACGGGTGTAAGAACCGCCAGAAACGCGCGGTAAAACTGGCTGAGGACATAGGCTAGGGTAAGGAAAACAAATCCGGTACGCATATTGGTAATCCTAGTTTTTGAGCAACTTGAAGAGGTTCGACAAGATGAACCCCACGCTCGACATTGCGACAATTGACGGACCTGCAGGGGCATCTGTAACCCAGCTAAACCCAAGCCCTGCGGCGACGGCTGCGATACCGATCGCACCTGCAACCGCAACCATTTGTTCAGGTGACCGCGCCAACGGCCGCGCCGCTGCGGCGGGCAAAATCAGCATCGCGGTGATCAGCAGAACCCCGACTAACTTCATCGCCAAGGCCACAAAAAGCGCCAGAGTTAAGGTGAAGATCAAACGATCCCACATCAGCGAGCCACCTTCGGCCACCAGCAGTTCGGGGCTAAGCGTGCCATTCAACAGGCTGCGCCAACGCCATGCCATCACACCCAGAATGCCCGCAGCGCCAAGTGAAATCATGGCAATATCCATCCACGACACCTATAGAATATCACCCAACAGCGTTTCCATTAAATTAAGCCGCACGCCCGGCAGAAGGGAAGCTGCCACCAACCCAATCGCCAGTGCCGAATGCGCAAACACGCCCAGAACGGTATCCACCGCATAATCGCCACGTCGCATCATATAGGTCACCACCAGCGCCATCGCGCCGGCCAGCATCGCCACGCCCAGCATCATCGGCAAACCAAGCGCAAGGCCAAGTGCTACACCCAGCAGGCCCGCATGCCCCGTCGCATCACCGAAATATGCCATCCGACGCCACACGACTAAGCACCCTAGTGGGGCCGCGGCCAATGCAATCACAACGCCGGCAATCAACGCGCGCAGAAGGAAATCATCAATCATGCGAATGCCCCTCGTGCGAGTGGTCATGGCGGTGCTCATAAAGCGCCACCTCAGCGCGGGCGCCGAACAATTCTTTGTAACTTGGGTCTGCTGATACGTGCGCAGGTGCGCCGGAACAGCATACATGGCCGTTAAGGCAGACCACTCGGTCAGATTGCGCCATAACAACGTGCAAATCATGGCTAACCATCAAAACCGCCGCGCCCGTTTCTTTGCGAACTTCTGATAACAAGCGGTAAAACCGTGCTTCGGCGGGTTGGTCCAACCCTTGCGTCGGTTCGTCGAGAATCAACAAATCGGGTTTGCGTAACAACGCACGCGCCAACAGAACTCGTTGAAGTTCCCCGCCCGACAGGTCCGCCATCTGCGCATCCCGCAGCGTGGTCACATCAGTCTTATCCAAGACATCAGCCCGCGCCCCTTTGGGCAACCGTCCGGCCAGCGACAGGAACCGCGCGACCGTAATCGGCATCGTATTTTCCAGTTGGATTTTCTGCGGCGTATAGCCGATCCGCAAACCGGCAGGCGTATTGATCCGCCCTGCACTTATCGGTATCGCGCCGATAATCGCCTTTAGCAACGTAGACTTACCCGCCCCGTTTGGCCCGATCACCGTAACAATCTCGCCAGCTTCAATCCGCAGGTCAACGTCGTGCAGCAACCGCTTGTTGCCCACGCGTACCTCGATCCCTTCAGCTGTGACTAACGCCATGACGCGCCTTTCGTATTACCGTGCCTGACCGTGATATTCAGGATTAGGCTCCATCGCAATAGCTGAGGACATACGATTGGACATGTTAAAGAAACTTGCCACTGCTGCGATGTCCCAGATATCCGCGTCATTGAACCCTACGTCGCGCAAAACCTGGCGGTCAGATTCTTCAATCCGGTAACTTGCTTCGGTCATCAGCACTGCGAAATCCAACATTGCACGTTGGCGTGCATCCAGTTTGGCAACGCGGTAGTTCATAACCAACGCCTCGCCCAGTTCAGGCATGCCGGACAGTTCGCGAACCGCCGCGCCGTGGGCTGTTAGGCAGTAGAAACATCGGTTAACGGAGGAAACCACCACGGCAATCATCTCGCGCTCCAACTTAGTTAGGGCGGATTCACCAAGCATCAGGTCGTTATACATCCCCGAAAAGGCGTTCAGTTTGTCGATGTTATGCGCGTAGGAAACCAGCACATTGGGCACCATCCCCAGCTTTTCCTCGCAAATACGAAAGAATTTCGCCGTGCCTTCGGGCAGTGGGTCAACGACGGGCAGGTTCAGGGCGGTTGGTAAATCGGTCATGAGGCGTCCTTTTTGCGGTAATGATACTGGCCAATTTTGACCATCCCGACCTTATGGTAAAGCCCGCACGCAGCGTCATTTTGCGTCAGGGCGGCAAGACTGAAGGTGTCAGCGCCGTTGCGCGCCGCCCAAGCCCCCATGGCCCCCATCATTTGCAAAGCAAGACCCTTGCGCCGCAATTTTGGCAGAATTTCCAGCGCGTGCATCATGGCGATATTCCCGTCACACGCGACAAAGGAGACACCAGCGGGTTGGTCATCTGTGCGGCCAAGAAAACAGGTCTTCGGGCCGCTTGCACGGTCCATAA
>JAGLUD010000389.1 GCA_023134935.1 Paracoccaceae bacterium
GCAAAATAGGAGACGGTTATGGATTTGGGAATCAGCGACAAGGTCCGCCCTTTGATCAAACAGGTTAGGGATATGGTAACAAACCAGATCGCCCCTCTGGACGAAGAGTTCCACAACGAGGTCGGAAAAACCGGTGACCGTTTTGAGTACACCGCACGCATGACCGAAATACTCGAGGGTTTGAAGGATGATGCAAAAGCCAAGGGGCTGTGGAATTTCTGGTTAACAGATAGTGAACGCGGCTATGGTTTGAACACTGTTGAGTACGCATATCTGGCTGAGGAAATGGGCAAAACCCGTTTGGGCGCCGAGGTTTTCAATTGCTCCGCACCTGACACTGGCAACATGGAAGTGTTTGAGCGGTACGGAACGGACGAGCATAAAGACCGTTGGTTGAAACCTTTGCTGGAAGGCGAAATTCGGTCCGCGTATTTGATGACGGAACCCGATGTGGCCTCGTCGGATGCGACGAACATGTCGATGTCTTGCGTTCGTGATGGTGACGAATACGTGCTTAACGGTGAAAAATGGTGGGCTTCGGGTGCGGGCGATCCACGCTGCGCAATTTATATCGTAATGGTTAATACTGGAACCGATGAAGACGCCAAACACCAACGGCACTCGATGGTGCTGGTTGCCGCGGATAACGCAGGCGTAGAAGTTGTGCGCCCGATGGAGGTTTACGGCCACGATGACGCCCCCCACGGGCATATGCATATTCGGTTTACCGACGTTCGCATTCCGGTGACGGACCTGTTGTTGGGCGAAGGGCGCGGGTTTGAAATTTCGCAGGGTCGACTTGGGCCTGGCCGTATTCACCACTGTATGCGTGCAATCGGTCATGCCGAAGCAGCCTTGGAACTGATGTGCAAACGGTCTCTGGAACGCGAGGCTTTCGGTAAGAAGCTTGCACAACTGGGGGCTAACTACGACATTATTGCTGAATGTCGTATGGAGATTGAACAGGTGCGTTTGCTATGCCTGAAAGCTGCGTGGATGATGGATCAAGGTGACGCTCGCGCTGCTGCGCCGTGGATTAGCCAGATCAAAGTTGCGGCCCCACGCGTGGCACTTAAAGTTGTCGACGAGGCCGTACAAATGCATGGCGCCGCCGGCATCAGCCAAGACACCAGTCTTGCGGCAAGTTGGACACATGTTCGTACATTGCGTTTAGCTGATGGTCCGGATGCGGTTCACCGTCGTCAAGTCGCGCGCGTTGAACTGCGAAAGTATACGAACGAGAAGGTTTGAGATGAACGAACCGCTCGATCTTGACGTAGTTGCCAAACACATGTCGGGCCGCATCGATGGATTTAGCGGGCCGGTGAGTGCAGAGAAAACGCCAACGGGGCAGTCGAATCCGACGTTTATTCTAACCTCCCCCACCGGAAAATTCGTCTTACGGCGCAAACCCCCGGGGGTGCTTTTAAAGTCTGCCCATGCGGTTGATCGCGAATTTCGGGTGATGTCTGCGCTGGCGAATACCGGTGTTTGTGTCCCGAAAATGTATTTTTTGTGCGAAGACGAAGACGTCATTGGCAGCATGTTTTATGTGATGGAATATATCGAAGGGCGCAACTTCGTTGACCCGCGTATTCCCGACGTGACACCGGCGGAGCGTCGGGGGATGTATGATTCCATGAATTCTGGCCTCGCAGCATTACACTCGATTGATGTTAATGCGGTTGGATTGTCGGATTATGGCAAGCCGGGGAATTATTTCACGCGACAGATCTCGCGCTGGTCCGGTCAATATCACGCGAGTGAGACCGGTACGATATCTGAGATGGATCAGCTAATCGACTGGTTGAGCAGGAACATTCCGGACGGTGACGATAAGACATCGCTGGTGCACGGGGATTGGCGGATTGATAATCTGTTGTTCGCACAAAAAGGGCCGGAACTTGTGGCCATCCTTGACTGGGAACTTTCAACGCTGGGCCACCCGTTAGCTGATCTTGGCGCACAACTGATGCAATGGGCCATGCCGGTCGGACCAGAGGGGCGTGGCTTGGACGGGGTAGATCGCACCACGCTCGGGATTCCCGAGAACCGCGAATATGTCGAATTATATGCCAAACGCACTGGCCTAAGCGAGGTGCCTGAAATGGGTTTCTACATCGCGTTCAGCTTTTTCCGTATGGCAGCTATTTTGCAAGGAGTTAAGAAGCGTGCATTAGACGGCAATGCTTCGAACCCTGAGCAAGGTCTTAGGCTCGGTTCATTTGTGCCGATTTTCGCCAGGAAAGGTTTACAAATCGCTAACGGGGAATAGTGAAGATAACTTTCAGTCCGCCTAGTTTTTCGCTTTTCGACAATCGCACGGTACCACCATGGCTGCGGGCCACATCGGCGACAATCGCCAACCCTAAACCAACGCCGCCACTACTGTCCTGATTGCGGGACTGATCGAGGCGAACAAAGGGTTTTAACGCATTTTCGCGTTCGGTTTGGGGTATCCCCGGCCCGTCATCCTCAACAACAACCTTCAAGCGTTTTTCGCAAAGCGTTGCATTAATCGTCACCTGTTCTCCGTGTCGAAGCGCATTGGAAAGCAGGTTCGTTATCGCTCGTGAGACAGCCCCGGAACGCAAGTTCATTCCGCTCGATTTAGGGGTTTGGTTATCAAATACGAACCGAACTTCGCCACCAGAACGCTGGCAATCGGCCACCACTTTATCAATCACCAACTGGGGGTTAACCGAGGTGGTTTCCTCGAGGGAATCGCCGCGCGCGAAGGACAGGAATACATCCAGCATCTGCTCCATGTCTTCGACATCTTGTTGCATGAGGTGAATTTCTTCACCGTCGCCCAACATTTCAAGGGACAGTTTCAGCCGAGTAAGCGGAGTTCGCAAGTCGTGACTGACAGAGGACAACATCTGGGTGCGCTTCTCGATCTGGCGCTCAAGACGCCCGCGCATAGCAAGGAACGAGGCCCCTGCCCGCCGCACTTCTGTTGCCCCTGACGGGCTAAACGGCACGACACGTCCTTTTCCGAAAGCTTCGGACGCTTCGGCTAACCAGCGGATTGGGCGTACTTGGTTTCGCAAAAACAGGATCGAGATTATCGTCATAATAGTCGCTGTCAGTAACATCCAGACCAACAATTGATGCGGATTGGTAGCGCTAACCCGAATACGGGGTATCTTCGCGTGAAGCACGCCGCGTGCCGTTTGGACGTCGATTAAGACTGTCTCATTTTGTCCGGTGAGGTCGATGGCAATGGTGCGTTCAATGTCATTGCGCAGGCTTGCGATCAAAGCCCTACCCGAAACATCGTAGAAATAGAAGCGCACTTCCGGAGACACCGTTTCGCCCAGTTCCAGCTCCAACTCAATGTTAAAGGGACGCTCAAGGGAAAACAGCACAGCTCTCGCTTCCTCTGCACTGTCCATTTCCTCAACCAGGTCGGCTGCGTATTTTAGTTCTAACGCAACGGAAGATGCCATTTGGGTCGTAACTTGTGCAAAATGTCGCTGAATAAACACGAATCCGACCACCAGTTGCAAGACAACGACGGGGAATAATATCATTAGCAACGAGCGCCCAAACAGGCTTCGCGGCATATAGGACTTGAGCCACTGGAAGTTCATAACTTAAACAGGGTTACGCGCATGTTTGCTGGCTGGCAAGGGAGAAGCCATTGAAACCACCATTCGAAACCGACCACACCCCGCAGGTCGGGGTTCCTTCGACGTTGGCCGAAGGTCTGCGCGTGATTACCTGCGGCAATGCCAGCCCAATGACCTTCACGGGCACGCAGACGTATTTGTTGGGTGAGCGCGAGGTCGCAGTGATCGATCCGGGGCCTGCCGATCCCGCGCATCTGGCGGCAATTGAAAAGGCGTTGGAAGGGCAAACGTTGAGCCATATTATCGTGAC
>JAGLUD010000039.1 GCA_023134935.1 Paracoccaceae bacterium
GCGCGGTTGTGACCATGCCTTTGCCACCCATCAGCGCCCAGACTTCTTCGGCCAAATGCGGGGTCATCGGCTGCATCAGCTGCGCCATGACCTGCATTGCGGCTTCTTTATCTGCCTTGCTTGCTTTGGATTTTTGCAAGGTGTTCGTAAATTCGTACAGCTTGGCGATTGCCTTGTTGAACGCGAATCCTTCGATACCTTTGGTCACGTCATCAATTGCGCGGTGCGTGGCTTTAGCGAGTGCGAGCGCCTCGTCGGGCACGGATGTGCCTTCCTCGGTGCTGCTGATTTCATCAGCCATGCGCCAGATGCGCTGAAGGTGCTTCCACGCGGCCTCGGCGCCTGCGGCTGTCCATTCTACATCGCGTTCTGGTGGGCTATCGGACATGACAAACCAGCGGGCGGTGTCGGCGCCGTATTGGTCGATGATGTCCTCAGGGTCCACGACGTTTTTCTTGGACTTGGACATTTTGATAATCGGGCCGACGGTGATTTCCTCGCCCGTTGCGCGCAATGTTGCGCCCGTGGCGGTGCGGATGACCTCGGAAGGGTTATAGTATGTTGTGCGGTTGGCCTTTGTTGACGCATAGAATTCATGCGTAACCATGCCTTGTGTAAACAAAGCGTTAAACGGTTCGATCGCGGATTTCGGCAGGTGACCGGTCTTTTCCATCGCGCGGGCGAAGAAGCGGGAATAGAGCAGGTGCAGGATCGCATGCTCAATACCACCGATATATTGATCGACGTTCATCCAGTATTCCGCCTCTGCCAGATCGGTTGGCGTTTCGGCGTTCGGCGAAGTGAAGCGAGCGTAGTACCATGACGAGTCCACGAAGGTGTCCATCGTGTCTGTCTCGCGTTTCGCGGCAGCGCCACATTTCGGGCATTCGACATCGCGCCATGTTTCGTGACGATCCAGCGGGTTGCCCGGTCGATCGAACGATACGTCCTCAGGCAGTTTAACTGGCAGGTTTTCTTTCTTCTCCGGCATGATCCCACAGGAATCACAGTGGATAACGGGAATTGGACAACCCCAGTAGCGTTGGCGGCTGATGCCCCAGTCGCGCAGACGGTAGTTGGTAACGCCCTTGCCCATGTCGCGGGATTCAATGCGCGAGATTACGTCTGCTTTGGCTTCGTCAATCGACATTCCGTTCAGGAAATCGGAGTTGATGATGGAGCCTTCGTCGGTAAACGCTTCGGTGCCTACCTCGTAATTAGAACCATCAGCTGAAACTACAGCCTTCACATCCAAGCCATATTTGTGCGCAAAATCCAAATCGCGTTGGTCATGCGCCGGACAACCGAAAATTGCGCCGGTGCCGTAATCCATAAGGATGAAGTTGGCGATATAGACGGGCAGTTGCCAGTCAGGATCGAACGGGTGGGTGACGGTCAATCCGGTGTCGAAGCCACGCTTGTCGGCTTTCTCCATCTCTTCGGCAGAGGTACCCATCCGGCGGCATTCCGCATTGAACGCAGCGACCTTCGGATCGTTTTCCAACGCTTTGGCCAGCGGATGATCTGCCGAGATAGCAGCGAAGCTTGCCCCGAACAACGTGTCAGGCCGTGTGGTATAAACCTCCAGCTTATCGAAACCGTCAGGGCCGCCGTTCATATCAAAGCTGAACTGCAAACCTTGTGATTTGCCAATCCAGTTCTTCTGCATAGTGCGGACTTTTTCCGGCCAGTTCGGTAGGTGATCCAAGGCTTCCAGCAACTCGTCGGAATAATCAGAGATCTTGAAGAACCATTGCGTCAGCTCTTTTCGCTCCACTGGCGCGTTGGAACGCCAGCCTTTGCCGTCAATCACCTGTTCATTCGCCAGAACCGTCATATCGACCGGATCCCAGTTAACGACAGCATTCTTACGATAGATCAGACCCGCATCCAGCATGTCGATAAACATCGCCTGCTGTTTGCCATAATATTCAGGATCACAGGTCGCGAATTCGCGGGTCCAGTCCAGCGAAAACCCCAGCGGTTTCATCTGTTCCTTCATGTCGGCGATATTCTTATATGTCCACGTGCCGGGGTGTGTGTTGTTCTCCATCGCGGCGTTTTCGGCTGGCATCCCGAAGGCATCCCAGCCCATTGGGTGCAATACGTTGAAACCGCGCGCAGACTTAAATCGTGCTACGACGTCGCCCATAGTATAGTTGCGAACGTGGCCGATATGAATGCGCCCAGACGGGTAGGGGAACATCTCGAGCACATAGTATTTCTCAAGCGAATCGTCACGTTCCGCCTTGAAAACTTGAGCTTCATCCCAGGCTTTTTGCCACTTTGGTTCAGTTACGCGCGCATTATATCGAGTCACAGCCAGCGATTCCCTCTTTTACACTCCGGCCCATGCCGAAAATTGGTTATTTGCTAAGTATAAGGTCGGGATTGCGGGAACAAGAGGTATTGAGTCGCCTCTAAGTCGCAAAGGTGTGACATCCCTGCATCACCCCAAAGAACAATTATCACGGAATAGTCAGCCTGCTTGACCCGAA
>JAGLUD010000390.1 GCA_023134935.1 Paracoccaceae bacterium
TTGAAACAGGAGTAACCGGATGAATTACTGGCTTTTCAAATCCGAACCAAATGCTTGGGGATGGGACGACCAGCTGGCCAAAGGTGACGCTGGCGAAGAGTGGGACGGCATTCGTAATTACCAAGCCCGCAACAATATGCGCCTGATGAAAATCGGTGACCTTGGGTTCTTCTATCACTCCATCGACGAAAAGCGCGTCGTTGGCGTTATCGAGATTTGCGCCGAAATTCATCCTGACAGCACGACCGACGATCACAGATGGGAGTGCGTGGATATCAAGGCCGTTGGATCATTCCCAACGCCCGTTACCCTACAAAATTGCAAGGACGACCAGCGCCTGAAAGACATGGTGCTGGTGAACAACACTCGTCTTTCCGTACAGCCAGTCACACCCGCGGAATGGGCGGTTATCTGTGAAATGGGTGGTTATAAGGGGTCGTAAATGCTGGTCTTACTGCGCCATCCGATTTTTCGAAAACTATACGCCGCACAGGTTGTGTCATTGTTGGGGACAGGCCTGGCGACTGTCGCGCTTGGCCTTCTGGCGTTCGATCTGGCGGGGCCAAAAGCTGGCACTGTGCTGGGCACGGCGCTGGCGATAAAGATGATCGCTTATGTGGGTGTTGCCCCCATCGCACAGGCGCTTTTAGGCAAGATTTCGGCAAAACGCGTGTTGATCGCACTGGATATAGTCCGTGCAGGCATCGCCCTATTGCTGCCGTTCGTTACCGAAATCTGGCACGTCTATACTTTGATATTCCTGTTACAATCGGCATCGGCGGCATTTACGCCGACCTTCCAAGCGCTCATTCCGGAGATTTTACCGGATGAGGGCGACTACACACGCGCGCTATCACTCTCGCGCCTGACATACGATCTGGAACACCTGATCAGCCCGATGTTGGCCGCGGCTTTGCTCGCCGTGATCTCCTTCCACTGGTTGTTTGCGGGCACCGTGATCGGGTTTGTCCTGTCCGCCGCTTTCGTACAGTCTACGCCATTGCTCGCTCGCAAAACCCAACCCGTCGCGCAAGCATTCTGGGTGCGTGTGTTCAACGGTACCCGCATATACTTGGCCACGCCGCGCCTTCGTGGGTTGCTTAGCTTGAACCTTGCAGCCGCTGCCGGAAGCGCAATGATATTGGTCAACACCATCGTCATCACGCGCAGCCTTTACGGCTTCAATGCGCAATCCGTGGGCATCGCACTGGCAGCCTTTGGCGCGGGATCGATGATTGCGGCCCTCGCATTGCCTCGCCTGCTGGACAAAACCGGTGATCGCACACCAATGATCGGCGGAGCAATCCTGTTAGCGGCCACAATGTTCGCAGGCGCTGTCCTGTTCGGCACCCTACCAAATTTCAACGTCTTTCTCGCCCTCTGGGCCATTGCGGGCCTCGGCTATTCGGCTATCCTTACACCGGCGGGGCGGCTACTGCGTCGTTCCTCTCACTCAGCCGAACGTCCGGCGCTGTTCGCTGCGCAATTCGCCCTGTCGCACGCATGTTGGTTGTTTACCTATCCCCTTGCGGGGTGGGTCGGGGCAGCGTTCGGCATCCCCGCCGCGTTCCTTGTGCTTGGATTGATTGCAAGCGCAGCCATTGTGCTTAGCTTCAAGCTCTGGCCGCACAAGACCGCTGGAGACCTAATGCATACGCACGCCAACTTGCCATCGGATCACCCGCACTTGCAGGGCGCACACAAGCAGACCGATGGCTTTCGTCACGCCCATACGTTTGTTATCGACGATTTGCATCACCACTGGCCAACCCACGGCTAACATGATTAATTTCAGTGAAACGAGGGGACCAAATTGAGCGATTCACAACAAGGGATAGCCCCGCTGGCCGAAGCCAGACTAGGGCGCATACTGAAAATCGTTGCCGAATGGCTGGCGTATTTCGGAGGATTCCTGCTGACCGCGGCCGCAATCATGACGATCATTTCTGTAACAGGGCGCACGCTTGTGTGGGCAGGTCTTGGCCCAGTTCCCGGTGATTTTGAGCTGGTCGAGCTAACCTGCGCCGTCGCCGTGTTCAGCTTCCTGCCATGGAGTCAGATCAATCGTGACCAAGTCACTGTTGACGTTCTGGTCGACACTTTTCCACCTCGCGTGCGGGCTGGTTTGGGAATGGTTGGCGACAGCGCGATGGCCATCGCCTCGGTCGTTATCGCGTGGCGATTGTGGCTGGGTTTGGGAGAGCGGTTGCCGATGGGGTCAGATCTGCTGCGAAGCCTGCTAATGCTGGGCGACAAACCCTATTACACCGAGACAACCTTCATCCTTCGCATGCCGGTTTGGTACGGGTATGCCCTTTCCATGATCGGCGCGGCGTTCTTCGCCGTGGTCTGCGTTTATACTGTTTGGCGTGCCATTAACTGGACGATCCGTGGACAGGAAGGGCCGATGGTATGACTGGACTGGAGCTTTCAATCATCGCATTTGCGGTCATGCTGTTGGCGATTTTCCTGCGTATTCCGATTGGCGTTTCCATGGCGATCACGGGGTTTACCGGCACGTGGATTGTGCTTGGGTCACCCAATGCCGTGTTGGCGCAAATGAAATCGCTGACCTATGACACGTTTGCCAGTTACTCGCTTTCGATTGTGCCTCTATTTTTGTTGATGGGGCATTTTGCAACCAAATCCGGTATGTCCGGCAACCTTTTCCGCGCTGCTGCAGACTGGTTCGGGCACTACAAAGGCGGTATGGCGATTGCCGCGGTCGGGTCTTGCGCGGGGTTTGGCGCGGTGTGCGGGTCGTCATTGGCGACAGCCTCGACCATGGGCCACGTCGCTTTGCCGGAACTGCGCCGCTATGGGTTTTCGGATGCCTTATCAACGGGTGTACTAGCCGCAGGTGGTACATTGGGGATACTCATACCACCATCGATCATCCTTGTAATTTACGCCATCATCGCCGAGCAAAATATCGTGAAAATGTTCATGGCGGCATTGATCCCGGGGGCTTTGGCTGCACTTGGGTATATGCTAACCGTCATGATATACGTCTGGGTCAAACCTGACAGTGCCACACGTGCGCCGCGTGTTCCTATGCCTGGGCGCTTCAAAAACCTTATCAAAATCTGGCCTGTTGCTGTGATATTCATCACCGTAATTGGTGGCATCTATGCCGGCATTTTCACCCCTACCGAAGGCGCGGCCGTTGGCGCCATTGGCACTGGCCTTTTTGGTGTGTTGTCTGGCGGGCTGGATCGTCGCGGGTTTCTCGATGCAATTCTTTCTACTGCGTCTGCAACCGGAATGATCTTCTTCATTGTGTTTGGCGCACAGTTGTTCAATTCCTTCCTTGCCTTCACACAAACCCCGCAAGGTTTGGCGACCTGGGTAGGCATGCAAGGGTTCGAACCGATGATGGTTATGATCGCAATGCTGGTCCTTTACTTAATCTTCGGCTGCGTGATGGATTCCCTTTCCATGATCTTGCTGACCATCCCGATCTTCTTCCCGATCATCATGTCGCTCGACTTCGGCTTGCCACCCGAGGAGGTAGCGATCTGGTTTGGCATCATCGCCCTGATCGTCGTTGAAGTTGGCTTGATAACCC
>JAGLUD010000391.1 GCA_023134935.1 Paracoccaceae bacterium
CGTCCATTGCAGCAGCACCAGTGCTAGCAGCAGGTACGCACCCGACAACGGGCGAAGCACTGGCTGATGACCAAACATTTACCTACAGCATGCTCGACGAGATGAGCTCGCTTGACCCACAGATCGTAGAAGACGTGAACGGTTCCGCGTTCTCGCGCGATTTGTTCGAAGGTCTGATGAACCAAGATGCCGACGGTAACTTGATTCCGGGCGTTGCGACTGGTTTCACAACTAATGAAGCAGGCGACGTATTCACGTTTACACTGCGCGACAATGCTGTGTGGTCCGACGGTAAACCTGTGACAGCTGGCGATTTCGTATACGCTTGGCGTCGCTTGGCAGATCCTGAAACTGCTTCTCCGTACCAGTGGTTCATCTCTGTGATGGGTCTCAAAGGCGGTTCCGCTGTTACTTCCGGTGACGCAGACCCATCGACACTTGGTGTGACTGCGATCGACGATCACACACTTCAAGTTGAACTAGATGTTCCGCTGTCATACTTCGCAGCTACAACAACGCACGCTTCTACATTCCCATCACCTGCTTGGGTAATTGCTGAGCACGGCGCTGATTGGACTAAAGTTGGCAACCTAGTTGGTAACGGTGCATATGTTCTTACAGAGCACATTCCAAACGAGCGTTCCACACGTGAGCGTAGCACTACATACTGGAACAACGACGCAACTATCCTTGATAAAGTTGTAGCGCTTGTGATCAACGACGAAAACACTGACCTAACACGTTACTTGGCTGGTGAGCTCGACAAAGGTACAGTTCCTTCAGGTCAGTATTTGCGCCTGAAAGAAGAATACCCTAACCAAGCTACTTCGTTCCCACGTCTGTGTACTTACTACTACAGCTTCAACATGTCCGAGAGTGGCCAAGAAGCTCTTAAAGACGTTCGTGTACGTCAGGCTCTTTCCTATGCAGTTGACCGTTCTATCATCACAGAGAACATTCTTCAGGCTGGTCAGATCGACGCGTTCACATTCACTCCTGGCGCTACAGCCGGCTTTGAAGTTCCTGAAGTTGAGTTCGGTGCACTGTCCCAAGACGAGCGTAATGCTAAAGCTGTTGAGCTGATGGCTGATGCTGGTTACGGCGCAGACAACCCACTAACTATCGACCTGTTGTACAACACGTCTGAAGGCCACAAGAAAATCGCTATCGCGGTTTCTCAGATGTGGAAACAGACACTGGGTGTAGAAGCAACATTGGCTAACATGGAATGGAAAACATTCCTTGAAACACGCGGCGCTCAAGACTTTGACGTTGCACGTGGCGGCTGGTGTGGTGACTACAACGAGGCATCTACATTCCTCGACCTGTTGACTACTCCTTCCGGTTACAACGACGGTAAGTACTCCAACGCTGAAGTTGACTCGCTGATGACAGATGCCAAAACTGCGGCAGACCCATCAGGCAACTACACACGTGTAGAAGAGATCCTGGCTAACGAAATGCCATTGATCCCACTATACCACTACACTGGTGTATTCATGCTGAAAGAGACTCTCAAAGGTTGGCCTTACAGCAACGTTGAGCAGAACTGGTACTCCCGTGACCTTTATAAGGTTGCCGAGTAACATCTCGCTTTGAAATTGGAGCACCGCGCAGGATATGCGCGGTGCTTCGCTTTTGTCAGTTCGGGACAATACGCCGAACAGAAATTCTCTCATAGGTTTGTGACATGCTTAACTACGTGATCAAAAGGATAGCCATCGCTGTTCCGACGATGCTGATCCTGATCATTCTATCCTTCCTGTTGATGCATGCTGCACCGGGCGGGCCATTCACATCGGAAAGACCACTACCACCACAGGTTCTGGCAAACATCGAAGCAAAGTACGGCCTTGATCAGCCGCTTTGGCGACAAATGATCAATTACGTTTGGAGCGTGGTGACACAATTCGATTTCGGACCCTCCTTCAAATACAAAGACCGCACCGTCAACGAAATCATCGGCCAAGGCTTCCCGATCACGATTAAGTACGGTTTCTGGTCATTTGTTTTTGCGATTGGCGTCGGCATCCCGCTGGGCGCGATTGCGGCCATTCGTCAGAACACATGGATCGACTATTTTGCTGTGGGTGTTTCCATTGGCGCGCAGGTTCTACCTAACTTCGTCATGGCCCCACTGTTGGTGATAACATTTACCTTGTGGTTAGGCTGGCTTCCCGGAGGGGGCTGGAACGGAGGTTCGATCGAGTACCTCATAATGCCGGTGATCGCGCTTTCGACCAGTTATATGGCATCGATCGCAAGGATCACCCGTTCCTCAATGCTGGAAGTGCTAACCAGTAACTTCATCCGGACTGCTAAAGCAAAGGGGTTGCCTTCAAGCACGATTTTGCTGCGACATGCGCTTAAACCAGCGCTTCTTCCGGTTATTTCCTATCTTGGGCCTGCGTTTGTTGGCTTGATTACGGGGTCGGTTGTTATCGATATTTACTTCTCTACTGGTGGCATGGGGTACTACTTCGTGAACTCGGCCACGAACCGTGACTATTCGGTGATGATGGGGATTACGATTCTGGTTGGCCTGCTGACCATTTTGTTCAGCTTGGTCGTCGACATGCTTTATGCATGGATCGACCCCAAGATCCGTTACTAAGGGGCTGGAAATGATTGTAGCAGAAAAAAATAAGATCGCTGAAATGGCCGAAAATCTGTCCGGTCTGGATGCTGTCGCTGGCCGTTCGCTATGGGCCGATGCAAGACGTCGATTTATGCACAACAAGGCGGCCGTTGTCAGCCTGTTTATCTTAACGCTGATCGTGATCTTTTCGTTCATAGGGCCATACTTCGCGGTCTGGTCGAACGAGGAAATCGATTGGGCGGTTATGGGTTCGGCAGCGACAAAAGGTATGCCATCTTTCGAGACTGGCCACTTCTTTGGAACTGACGACCTAGGCCGTGATATCTATTCACGCGTGGCGCAGGGAACCCAGATTTCCTTGATGGTCGGCGTTGTTGGTGCGTTTATCGCGGTTCTGGTCGGCACCCTTTACGGTGCTGTTTCGGGCTATGTTGGTGGACGCACAGACCAGATCATGATGCGTATTGTGGACATCCTGATGGCCATCCCGTTCATGTTCGTTCTAATCCTTATGCTGGTGGTCTTCGGGCGTTCCATCGGGATGCTGTTCATCGGTATCGGCCTTCTGGCGTGGCTGGATATGAGCCGTATTGTTCGCGGGCAAACCCTGTCCATCAAGAACAAGGAATTCATCGAGGCTGCCCGCGCCACAGGCGTTTCGGGCTTCAAGATCATCACCCGTCACATCGTTCCAAACCTGTTGGGCGTTGTGGCCGTATACGCGACCTTGCTGGTCCCGGGCATGATCCTGACCGAAAGCTTCATCTCGTTCCTCGGCCTAGGCGTTCAAGAACCCAACACAAGTTGGGGCGCTTTGATTTCCGAGGGCGCAGGCACCATCCGCTACGACA
>JAGLUD010000392.1 GCA_023134935.1 Paracoccaceae bacterium
ATGGGCTTTGAAGGTCGTCACCATACAAATGATGGTGGTACAATCGCAATTACCGAGGATCTCGGTTCGTGGTGGCCTCGTTTCATGGTGTCCAACCCGAATGCTTGGCAGCCACCTGTAGATCTGCTTGCACCGGTTGCTCAAGCCTCGCTTGATCAGGGTGTGACGTTCTTCTCGGCTGACAACTCGTTCGTGTTCCCTGCCGATCTGGCTGTGGATGTGGATGCGGCTGAAAGCTTCTACCGCACAAGCGTATTCCGCTTCATCTCGGGCGAAACATCGTTCGATGATTGGGATGGTTACGTGGCCGACTTCAACGCCGCTGGCGGTGCGAAGTTGACTGCATACGCAAGAACGGTTCTTGAATGAGCCATACATCAGCAAACGGCCCGTCCTTCGCAGGACGGGTTCGCGGGCTAGTTCATGGCGTCGCTTTAGGTGACGCCATGGGTGCTCCGATTGAAAAACTGTCCGCCGCCGAAATTCGCGAGAAGTATGGCCGTGTGGATACGATTAATACCGCTTGGTATCGGGACAATCAAAGTACGGACATTCGTAAAGGCAGGGTTCGCGGAAACGGAATTGTAACCGACGACACGTTTATGACGCTGGCGTTGATGGAAATTTATAACGACGTAAAACGGCATATTGATGCTTGGGACATGGCCGACGGAATGGTGCGTGAAATCGCATGGCGCCAACGTTGGATACCCGAACTACAACGTAAAACAGCGCTGATTGAACGACTGTTTTACCCCGAAAAATGGATTTTTCAACGCCACCAACTTTCGTCTTGCGACCCCCGACAAGGTGGCATTGGCAATATGGTTAACTGTGGTGCTGCCATGTATATCGCCCCGATTGGCGCGGTTAATGCGGCCAACCCACAGGCCGCCTATGACGAGGCTATTACCTTCGCGAGCGGCCACCAGCAAAGCTATGGACTTGAAGCGGCGGGTGTTCTGGCAGGCGCGGTTGCGGCGGCGTTTGTTCCCGGAACGAATGTCGATGAAATTGTGAAGACTGCACATGGTTTGGCCAAAGACGGAACACGCACAGCGATTTCCGAGATCGCGGAAGCTGCCGAGGTGCTTCGCCAAAAAGGAGCCGAACATGCGGAAGTCGTGGCGGAATTCCATGAAAAGATCGCACCATTCTCGCCTATGGGCGACGACCTGAATCATACCGCGAAACGTGCAGGGCAGGCTACGCCTAACTATCAACCATCAAGGTTCCTTAGCATCGAAGAGCTACCGCTGGCCCTCGGCTTTGCGATTGTTGCTAACGGAGATTTTAAACGTGCGATTGTGGACGGCGTCAACTCTGGCCGCGATACGGATTCAATCGGGGTTATGGCTGGCGCAATCCTTGGGGCGATGCATGGTGAGGATATTATTGATGCGCAAGACGCAGATCAACTCGACAAAATCAACAAGCTGGATTTGAATGCGGAAACTGGCGCTTTTGTTTTAACCGCACAGAATATTATCAAAGCTGACGACGAGAGCGCTGCAAATATTGCGCACCAACGTAAACAGATGATGGTATAATCCGTACCGACGGACACCATATAACGAACGAATACTTAAGGGACTACAATGCTGTCAAACAATGAAATTCTAAACCGCATTTACGCAGGCTTTCTAGGTAAAGCGATTGGCGTAAGATTGGGCGCACCGGTTGAGCCGACCCTCTGGACCTATGAGCGTATTCGCGATGCTTATGGCGATATCACCGAATATGTGCGGGATTACAAGAATTTTGCGGCTGACGATGATACCAACGGTCCTATCTATTTTATTCGTGCAATGCGGGATTATCAGTTAGAGCCCACTGCGGATCAGGTTGCTAAAACCTGGCTGAACTATGCCGCTGACGGGCATGGCATGTATTGGTGGGGCGGTTACGGGATCAGCACCGAAAACACCGCGTATCGGAATTTGCGGGCGGGTATTCCTGCGCCCTGGTCCGGCTCGATTGCACAAAACGGTGCTGCGATTGCGGAACAAATTGGCGGACAGATATTCATTGATAGCTGGGGCTGGGTTAATCCTGGCAATCCGGAACGAGCGGCGGCGATGTCAGCAACGGCGGCAAGCGTTGCGCATGACGGTGATGGGCTAGAGGGCGCGCGTTTTGTAGCTGCCATGATTGCAGCAGCGTTTACGGCAACCTCGCTTGAGGAATTATTCGCGGTTGGCAACAGCGTGATCGATGAAAATTCCGAATACGCACGTGTTGTAGGGGCCGTGCAGGAATTCCACGCCGAAACCCCTGAAGACTGGCGCGCGTGTCGCGATATGCTGGAAGCGGATTTCGGGTACGACCGTTACCCCGGCGTCTGCCATATTATTCCCAACGCCGGTGTGATGGTTTTGGCAATGTTATATGGGGACGGAGATATGCCGAGAACCGTAGAAATCGCAACGATGTGCGGTTGGGATACCGATTGTAACGCGGGCAACGCCGGCGCGATCATCGGCACATTCCAAGGCACACAACCGAATTGGAATAAGTACCGCGGCCCGATCAATGACTTCCTCATCGCTTCGGGGGTTGTTGGCAGTATCAACATCGTCGACATCCCGACATTTGCCCGCGAGCTAGGCGTTCTGGCGCTTGATCTCGACGGTCGCGAAGTCCCTGATCTTTGGCGCGAGGACACGACCCGCCGCGGGTTACGGTTCGATTTTGCGCTTGAAGGATCAACCCACGGATTCCGCACCGCGGGGATTAACACGCTCGAATTAAGTTGGTCGGATAGGGAAACCAAAACTGGTAAGGGCGCGCTGCAAATCTTGGTTGATCGGTTCGAGCGGGAACATAGCGGTCGCGTTTTCTGGAAACCGTTCTACCGGAAATCAGACTTTGATGATGAGCGTTATCGCCCGATGTTCTCGCCCGTTATTACGACGGGGCAGACGGTTACGATGGATCTACAGCTTGATCCGTTGGCCGGAGATGGCAATCTGCGTGTAGTGCCTTATGTACGCGGCGCAATCAGCGGCCAGATCAAAGAGGTTGGTGCGTGGGAAGTGCCATCAACCACCGACTGGACGGAACTCTCGTTTACTGTGCCCGATATGGACGGCGAAGCGATCGACGAGGTCGGAATTAACATTGAGTATTTCGGGCGGCTGAAATTCCTCGGCCATCTGTACATGGGCAATTTTGAGGTATCCGGCGTTGGGCAGATGCATATCGACCCCGCCAAGGAAGTTGAAGAGTGGAACGCAATCACCGGTTTCACATGGAACCGTGGTTACTGGAAACTGGAGGGCGGAAGGATCACATGTCTGACTGACAGCGATGCGGACATGTGGACTGGTCACGCCTATGCTAAAAACCTGTCGATCTCGACCGACATTATTCCTCAAGCCGGAGAATCCCATCTATTAGTGGTCCGCTCGCAAGGCACAGGGCGGTTTTATGCTGCTGGGTTCGGCCCCGAAGGTTTGGTCATCCTGAAGGAAGACTTCGGCACAACTGTGCTGGCACAAACTTCGTTTAATCGAAAAATTGGACAATCGTACGACATCGAATTCCGTGTCGATGGAGATGTACTGGAATTGACCGTCGATGGCACCAAAGTGCTTGAAACCCAAGACACAAGTTTTGCACACGGCATGTGTGGATTGCGTATGGGTTCGGCGGGTCGGATGTCCATCGGTGTAGTCGAAATCAAGGAATGGTGAGGTAATCAATGGCCCAGATAATACTTGATAGAGTCGGGAAATCTTACGGCAAAGTAAGTGTCTTAGACGACATTTCCATGACTATAGGCGATGGCGAGTTCGTCGTCCTCGTTGGGCCGTCTGGCTGTGGTAAATCCACACTCTTGCGGATGATCGCTGGCCTTGAAGATATTACCGCCGGCGAGATTATGATCGGGGACAAAGTTGCCAATCGCATTCCCGCAAAGCAACGCGATCTGGCGATGGTGTTCCAGTCTTACGCGCTATACCCGCACATGAATGTAGCTGACAATATGAGCTTTGCGCTGAAACTTGCGCGTGTCTCGAAATCGGAGATTAAAGCGCGCGTTGACAATGCCGCCGAAATTCTTGGGCTTAGCGATCTTTTGGATCGCGTACCGCGCGAACTATCAGGTGGCCAGCGCCAACGTGTTGCTATGGGGCGCGCTATCGTACGCGATCCAATTGCATTCTTGTTTGACGAGCCGCTATCGAACCTTGATGCCAAACTACGCGTGAAAATGCGTTCCGAAATTAAGAAGCTACATAAACGGTTGGGTAAAACCATGGTTTATGTAACGCATGACCAAACCGAGGCCATGACGATGGCCGATACAATCGTCGTTTTGAACGATGGGGGCATCGCCCAAATGGGCCACCCGCTGGACCTCTACCGCGATCCCGACAGTGCGTTTGTCGCCAGTTTTATCGGCTCCCCGGAAACCAATTTGATGTCAGCAAAAGTTGCCGCTGCGGGCGCGGCACATGTTATTTTGTCTGACGGCACTAAAATGCTGCTGAAATCCCCACTGGATATGACTGAAGGAACTGACATCACCTACGGCATTCGCCCGCAGCATATAGCCGTGGTTGAAAACGGAATATCGGGTGAAGTGCTTGTCGTGGAGCCCACCGGAGAAGATCAGAATTTGGTTGTGCACATATCAGGGCAGGATATTTCTGTCGTCGCACACGGGCCACACGTGTTTTCGGTTGGCGAAAAGCTGAAACTCCAGATTGATATAGACAAAGTCTTACTGTTTAACGCCGAAACAGGCCTACGCATCAGATGAGCGGCGACACAATTCAATTCGATGAAACCGCTGTAGGCCCCTTGCACGGTGTGAGGGTGCTCGACCTGTCGCGCTTGGTCGCTGGTAATATGATTTCGTTGCAACTTGGTGATTTTGGTGCAGATGTGATCAAAATCGAACCTCCGACTGGTGACCCATTACGCGCTTGGCAGGAAAATGGACTGTCGCTTTATTGGAAGGTCTACGGTCGAAACAAACGATCTGTTGTAATGAATTTACGCCAACCCGAAGCCATGAACGCCCTTTGGAAGCTTATTGAAACTGCCGATGTGTTCATTGAAAACTACCGCCCGGGAACCTTGGAAAAAATGGGACTTAGTGTTGATAAATTACACGAGGTGAACCCGGAATTGATCGTGGTCCGCGTCTCGGGATACGGTCAAACGGGCCCGTATTCACACATGCCCGGTTTTGGAACGATCGTCGAAGCGATGAGCGGGTTTGCACATCGGACCGGTTTTCCTGACCGCGAGCCGGTTTTGCCACCCCTTGCATTAGCTGACATGATTGCGGGGCTATATGGCGCGTCAGCGGTGTCTACAGCGCTGTTTGCCCGCCAAAATGTAAAGACTAAAGGTCAGGTGATTGACCTTTCATTGCTGGAGTCGATTTTTTCAATTTTGGGCCCTGAAGCCGCGATCCACAAACTCACCGGAAAAGTTAACGGGCGTATTGGTAGTGCATCCAACACCGCCTCTCCGAGGAATGTTTATCGATGCAAAGATGGGAAGTATCTGGCTCTTTCCGGCTCGACTCAAACAGTGGCTGAACGCATTTTCACGGTAATTGGCCGCGCGGATATGATCAAAGATCCAAGGTTTGCCACCAATACAGATCGTATTGTGAATAGGGGATTGGTTGACGAGGCTATCGGGGGTTGGTTTGCTAAGATTGCCAGTGATGACGCCTTAAACCTTATGCGTGAAGCGGGTGCTACGGTCGGGCCTGTGTATTCCAGTGCCGATGCCGCAGTCGATCCTCATTTCATTGACCGCGGTGTCATCGTGGAAGTGGATGACCCAGAGCTTGGTCCTGTTCCAATGCATAATATTGTTCCAAGGTTATCACAAACTCCGGGCACGTTCCGTCGCGCTGCACCCGAACTGGGTGCCGATACGGCCTCGATTTTGTCCGAGGCAGGTCTAAGTGATGCGGAAATCGCGGTGATAGAAGGAGGCGAACAATGAGTTTTCGCTCTCTACTTTACGTACCCGCAGACAACC
>JAGLUD010000393.1 GCA_023134935.1 Paracoccaceae bacterium
AACGCCGTCACGAAGATAATCTGGAACAGCGACGTTCCGATAACCACTTTCGTAGGCATCCCCAGCACATAAATCATCGCAGGCACCATGATGAAACCGCCACCAACACCCATGATCGCGGCAAGAACACCAACCAGCGCACCAACCACGAATGGTGGGATCGCAGAGATATAGAGGTTCGAAGTACGGAACCGCATTTTCAGCGGAAGCCCGTGGATCCATGTATGACGTTTAGCTTTGCGGGGTGGCGCTGATTTCTTGGAACGGCGGATCGCACCAAGGCTCTCGATAAACATCAAGGAACCAATCATGCCAAGGAAAACAACGTAAGAAAGCGTGATCAACAGATCAACTTGCCCGATTTCCTTAAGGTATTTAAAGACCTGAACACCAACCGCCGCGCCGAGCAAACCGCCCAGCAGCAGGACCGTGCCCATCTTAAAATCTACGGTTTTCTTTTTCACGTGCGCCAGAACGCCAGAAAAGGACGAAGCCACAATCTGGTTCGCCTCGGTCGCAACAGCAACAGCAGGGGGAATTCCGATAAAGAATAGCAGCGGCGTCATAAGGAAGCCGCCGCCAACGCCGAACATGCCGGACAGGATGCCGACCAGCCCGCCGAGACCAATCAACAGGAATATATTCACCGACATTTCGGCGATAGGAAGATAGATTTGCATGGGTTCACCTAAGAAGAGGTTGTCTGCACTTCCTCTACAACAAACCCATTACAAAACGCTAGCGCCCAACTGCGACAAATCGGAGCGATTATACAATTATATGCTAATTTTCGCATATAAGTGATCACCGCTCCTTCACATATGGCTCACCGCCCGCTGCTGGCGGTATCGCTTTACCAATAAACCCTGCGAGAATCACTACTGTCAGGATGTAAGGCAACGCCTGCATGAACTGCACCGGAACCACAAAAGCACCCAGATCGATGTTCTGATACCGATTGCCGATCGCCTCAAGCAGGCCGAACAGCAGACAGGCGAACAACGCCGACTTAGGTTGCCACTTCGCGAAAATAAGTGCGGCCAATGCGATGAAGCCTTTACCCGCGCTCATATCCTTAACGAAACCAGCGGCCGAGGTGCCAAGGCTAAGATATGCCCCCGCCAAGCCGCACAGAATGCCCGCGATCAGAACGGCCGAATAACGTTGCCGAACGACCGAAATACCAGCTGTATCCACCGCACCAGGGTTTTCCCCGACGGCGCGCAGACGAAGACCAAACCGTGTGCGGAACAGCAACCACCATGTCAGCGGCACAGCTGCAAACGCAACGTAAACCAGAACATTGTGGCCCGAGATAAGCCCCTCGTAGATTGGGCCAAGAATGGGCACATCTTTCAAGGCCTCTGCAAACGGTAATTCGATTGGGCGAAACCGTTGTGCGCCCGAAAGCGGCGGTGTTTGGCCACCCGAATGGAACCAGTATTGCCCGATCAGAACGGTAGAACCCGCCGCGAAGAAGTTAATCGCCACACCGGAAATCAACTGGTTGCCGCGCAATGTAATCGAGGCAAAACCGTGGATCATCGCCAGAACAATTGAAACGGCAATTGCCGCCAATGCGCCCATCCACGCCATACCCCAAGTCATGCCCAAGCCACCCTCGGCAACCGGCATTCCGGCGTAAGCCGACATAGCACCAGCCGCGAACGCGCCAGCCAACATTTTGCCCTCAAGGCCGATGTCAAAAATACCCGAGCGCTCTGAATAAAGGCCGGCCAGACAGGCCAGCAACAGCGGAATAGACAACCGCACAGCAGAATCGGAAATCTGAATAATCGTGTTAAAATCCATCACGCTGCTCCTCTATTGAACCGTAAGAACAGACGTTCGACCGGTATTCTGACCATATTTTCAAGCGATCCAACGAACATGATAACCAAGGCCTGAATGACCACAATCATCTCACGCGGGATACCCATTTCAAACGACAGTTCGCCACCGCCTTGATAAAGGATGCCAAACAGGAAGGCCGCCAAAACGACCCCCACCGGATGCGAACGGCCCATCAATGCAACCGCAATGCCAACGAAACCAGCACCTTGCACGGTATCAAGAATAAGGCGCTCGGCCTCGCCTTGCACCGTGTTTACGGCCATCATCCCTGCCAAGCCGCCAGAAACCAGCATGGCCACCATAATGATCTTCAAGGGTTTGATGCCCGCATAAATTGCAGCTTTTTCGGAATGCCCAAAGGCACGAATTTCATACCCCAGTCGCGTTTTCCAGATCAAAACCCAGACCCCGAAGGCCGCAATCAACGCAAGGAACAGACTGACGTTCGCAGGTGCGTGCTTGTCAAACGCCGGAATAATATCATGCAATGTCGGGATAGAAGACCCAGCCGAGAAGGCCACAGTTTCAGGAACCATACCCGGTGCCTGCATCGGCCCAACCAGCAAATATACGATCAACGCAGAGCCAATCCAGTTGAACATAATCGTCGTAATAACGATGTGCGATCCGCGTTTCGCTTGCAAATACGCCGGAATAGCAGCCCAAGCCGCCCCGAAAACCATCGC
>JAGLUD010000394.1 GCA_023134935.1 Paracoccaceae bacterium
GTGGTCGGCCTCGGCAGGTGTCAAAACACCCGTCGGCTCGTCCAAAATCAGGATGTCCGCTTCGCGGTACAACGCCTTAAGAATTTCAACGCGCTGCTGGAACCCAACGGACAAGTCACCGACAATCGCGTCAGGGTCCACATCGAGTTCGTATTCCGCCGCCAGCTCGGTCAAAACCTTGCGGGCTTTGTTCAACGAGGGTCGCAGCAATGGGCCATCTTCGGCCCCCATGATAATATTTTCCAGAACGGTGAAGGGCTCAACAAGCATAAAATGCTGGTGCACCATCCCGATACCGGCAGCAATCGCGGCGTGGCTGTCCGTGATCTCGGTTGTTACACCGTCGATCTTGATCTCGCCTGCGTCTGCTTTGTAAAATCCATAGAGGATAGACATCAAGGTAGATTTACCCGCGCCATTTTCCCCGACAATGCCATGAATCGCGCCTTTGGCGACGGTCATGTCGATGTCTTTATTGGCCTGAACGGGGCCAAAGCTCTTGCTCACACCGATCAGCTGGATCGCCGGAGCAACAGGGGCAGCCGTTACCGACTGCCCCTGCGTTTGTGTTTCCACAGTCACTCTAACTTACTCAACCGGGCAAGTGTTGTCGGACATGAAGTCGTAAACAACAGTTTCGCCAGAAATGATTTTTGCAGTTGCAGCAGCAACAGCAGCACGCATTTCATCAGTTACAAGCGCGTCGTTATGCTCGTCCAAGGACCAAGCAACGCCACCGTTTGCAACATTCATGAAGTTGAAGCCGGCAGTGAATTCGCCGTTGTTCACATCGCTAAACGCTTTGTAAACAGCTTCGTCAACACGCTTCACCATGGAAGTCAGAACCGAACCTGGCTGCATGTAGTTCTGGTTCGAATCTACACCAATGCCCAGTTTACCAGCGTCGGCAGCAGCTTGAAGAACACCACGACCAGTACCACCAGCCGCAACGAAGATCACGTCAGCGCCTTGCTCGAACTGTGCCATTGCAAGCTCGCCACCTTTTACCGGGTCATTCCAAGCAGCGCCTGTTGTACCAACAGAGTTCTGCAAGATAACCGCATCAGCATTAGCTGCGCGCGCACCCTGTACATATCCACAACCGAACTGGCTGATCAGTGGAATGTCCATACCGCCGATGAAACCAACTGTGCCGGTTTCAGATGCCATGGATGCCAATAGACCAACTAGGTATGAACCTTCATGTGCTGCGAACAGAACCGAACGAACGTTTGGCTGATCAACAACCATGTCGATGATTACGAAGCTAGTGTCAGGGAATTCCTGTGCCACAACGTCAAGTGCAGTACCGAAGCTAAAGCCAGCCATAACAACAGGGTTGTTGCCTTGCTGTGCGAAACGGCGGATCGCCTGTTCACGCTGTGCGTCGGACTGAAGTTCAAACTCGCGATATTCAATGCCAGTTTCGGCTTTGAAACGCTCAGCACCTTCAAAGGAGCTTTCGTTGAATGATTTGTCGAATTTACCGCCGAGATCGAAAATGATCGCCGGATTTGCCTGCGCGAATGCTGTCGTTGCTGCTGTGGCCATTGCCGCCGCACCGATTAGCGTTTTGATGAGTTTCATTATTTTCTCCTTATGGTCATCATACACTCAAAAATGCCCCGACTAGCCGATGATCAACGCCATCAGCCAACACGAGACAGGAATACTTGTGGCAACAGTAAAGGGGCAGGCAGGTCAGGGGTCAACGGTTAATTCACGAATTATTCATGTTTCCGCGAGGTTAGCTTCGCTTACAGCGAGCAACGCATCACTAACCCATTGATTTTTTGACCATTTGGTCCAAAATAGTAGTTTTTGCGTATTGCCCGAACTTCGTAACCGAATTGTTCATAAAGGGATTTGGCGGCGGGATTCTCTTGGGAAACCTCAAGAAATACCTCCTCCACACCCGCCGATTTAGCTGATTCATGCCCCGTTTGCATTAACTTTTTGGCAATACCCTGTCGCCTTAGCGATGGGTCAACCGCTATGGTTAACAGGTCCGCTTCCGGCCCAGCAAAGCGGAAAACCACAAAGCCTCCGGCCTGTTCAAACAGTTTGATGTTGGGGGATTTCAGCAGAGATTCGAATTCGGCAGCCGTCCAAGGTCGCGGCGCATAAGTAAAGCTAGCGCCGTGGATCGCGGCCAACTCGACAGCGTTCATGGCAATATCGTTGGTGGTGGGTCTGATGGCAGCGCCGCATCGGCAGATCGTAAATACAATGGCGCTGGCGGAGTACCGACATCTTTGCCCGCCGCACAAAATGCAACCGTCACAGGATCAATCGCAGCATCGTCGGCAGAACCCTCCGACATCGCCGGTTCACTGACGGCCACACCATCCTCAAATGCCTGCGAGAATACCATCCCACGACGCGCATCACGCGAAACCGTTAAACGGCCCTTGGTACCAAATGCCAACGCCTCGAAAACCGAGACACCGACCGCCGGAATGCCAAGCGACAACGACAGCCCTCGCGCCGTTGATACAGCAATTCGAACACCCGTAAAGTTCCCCGGCCCAACGCCGACAGCAATCAAATCAAGATCATCCCAGCTTTTGTCAGCACCTGACAGCACTTCTTCAAGCATGGGAATCAGGCGTTCAGCCTGTCCTTTTTGCAACGGTTCTGACATTGCACCAAGAATCTGGTCGCCAGAAACCAAAGCGGCCGCACAATGCGCGGCCGAGGTATCAAAAGATAAAATCAGTGGTTTAGGCGGCAATCGCACGCACCTCGACCACTTCAGGAATGTAGTGCTTAAGCAAGTTCTCGATCCCGCTTTTCAACGTCATTGTTGACGACGGACAACCCGCACAAGCGCCCTGCATATGCAGATAAACAACGCCCTTCTCAAAACCGTGGAACGTAATATCGCCACCGTCTTGCGCCACGGCAGGGCGAACCCGTGTGTCCAACAGTTCTTTAATCTGGTTAACGATCGCCTCGTCCGGCCCATCATGATCCGCGTGACCAACATTGCCGCTCTCGTCCGCCAAAACTGGCTGACCGGATTGATAATGCTCCATTATCGCGCCAAGAATTGCTGGCTTGATGTGCGACCAGTCAACGTCATCGCGCTTCGTCACAGTAACGAAATCCGGCCCGAAGAACACGCCAACGACGCCTTCAGCCGTAAACACTCGCGTGGCGAGTGGCGAGGAAGCGGCAGCAACCGCACTAGGGAAATCAGCCGTACCGGAGGATAAAACCGCCTGCCCGGGCAAGAATTTCAACGTCGCAGGATTCGGAGTGGATTCGGTTTGGATAAACATAATTGGCCCTTTCAGAACTAGCCCTGTAAATGGCGTGTCTGACCAAAAAAGTCAAGTATGCTAGAATCTTTCTAAGTTGCGCTAAATCGCACCTCTGCGTAGAACCTCCGCATGATTATACGCAAACCATTTTACTACATCCGCCACGGCCAAACCGACTGGAACGTCGAGGGGCGCTATCAAGGCAGCAAAGATATTCCGCTGAACGAAACGGGTGTCACACAAGCGCACGCGGCTAAAGCGTTAATGTCCGATTTACCAATCACCCACATCTACAGCAGCACCTTGCAGCGGGCGCGTGTCACGGCAGACATCGTTAACGAGGGGTTAAACCTACCTCTCATTGATATGGACGGCCTTCAAGAATGCAATTTCGGCGTGCTGGAGGGCGAATTGCGCGGTCACAACAGTATCTCGGAAGGCTGGCGAAACGGCTCAACACCGGACAAGGCAGAGACTTACAGCGAATTCACCAATCGCGTCTTTGCCGCCATCAACGAGGTTTTGGAA
>JAGLUD010000395.1 GCA_023134935.1 Paracoccaceae bacterium
CGCTTTCGGGTAGCTATAAGGCCGACACCAAGTCGCTCGGCGCTTGTGCGCTTCACCTTTCGACCTATGACCTCACGCGTCACGGGATTCTTATTTCCGGCCAAGCATATCAGAGCTTGCCACAGGTCCTTCTGGAGCTTGATGGCGACGAAATTTATGCGGTTGGAATTTTTGGGCTGATTTACGGCCGCAAAGAAAATCTTCACGGTTAAGGAGCGGGAAAACATGACAACTCCATACTACATCCCAGAAACCAACGTACCCCTGCCACCGGCAGATGCCGAGGTTCTAACAACAGCATGCGACTATTGTATCGTTGCTTGTGGATATAAAGTTTACCGCTGGCCTGTTGCCGGCGGCGGCGAAGGCGGCGAGAAGGCAGAAGAAAACGCGTTTGGCGTCGACTTCCCTGTCGAAATGCTCGGCCCTTGGGTCGCGCCCAACCAGCATAACATCGCTATGCACGACGGCGAGCCACACCACATCGTTATCATTCCCGACAAAGATGCCGAGTTTGTTAACACTGATGGTGATAGCTCGCTTCGTGGTGGCTGTATTGCGCAAAAAGTCTATAATCCTCAGACACCTACACGTGATCGTCTGAAAACACCGATGATGCGGATGTATGGCATCCTTCAGCCGGTGACTTGGGACTTTGCGTTGGATATCGCGGCTGAAATGGCGAAATACGTCATTAAAAAGCACGGTGCGAACGCTTACGGTGTGAAAACCTTCAGCTATCAATATGTCGAGAACACTTATGCGATCTCGAAATATGCACTGCGGTCGGTTAATACTGCGAACTTTACGTTCCACGATACACCTTCCGACGTGTCCTCGACACCGGGCTTCCGCGATGCAGGATTTGATAACTTCGCACCTGCGTACGAAGACTGGATGAATGCCGAGACACTTCTGATCTGTGGTACTGACCCATACGAAACCAAGACGATCCTGTTCACACAATGGATCATGAAAGGTATTCAGAACGGCCAGAAAGCCATCTTCATGGTGCCACGTCGTACTGCCGGTGTTGCTTACGCAGAACAGAACGGTGGTCTATGGCTTGATGTTACTCCGGGTACAGATTTGCTCGTTGTCAACGCGATCGCACGTATCATCGTCGAGAACGGTTGGCAGGACAAAGAGTGGATCAAGAAGTGGGTCAACGACAAGTGGGGTTCCAATTCTGGCTTCGGTCAGGGTACGCGTAACACTCCTTGGCAGTGGCGTACGACTTGGGGCATGTTCCAGACTGACGGTTTTGATGACTGGGCTGAATGGCTTATGGCGCAAGACGAGTTCAAGCTGGAAGCAGCCGCTGAAGTTTCCGGTGTAGATGCCGCGAAAATCCAGCTTGCCGCTGAAATGATGGCCAAACCAAATGACGAAGGTCGTAGCCCAAAAACTTCGGTTATGATCGAGAAGGGTTTCTACTGGTCCAACAACACAGGTAACACGCAGGCGATTTCTGCTTTGGGTATCATCTGTGGTTGTGGCGGTCGTCCTGGTCAGGTTATTGGCCGTGCCGGTGGCCACCAACGTGGCGGCGTGAAAGGTGGGGGATATCCTCGCAATAAATCGCCAATGAAGCTACCTGGTCGTCGTCGTCGGGCACTCGATACCGACACTTGGACAATGGCTGGTCACACTCGGATGGCGCACGTCATCGGGACAACATGGATCCAGGCTATGTGTGGATCTCAACAGCTTTCGGCACGTTTCCACGAACTGACAAGGGGCAACCCGCATCAGGTGCAATCAATGAACCGCGAGAAGATTCTCGATTCATTGAAAGCGCGTGTGGATAGTGGCGGCATGATGATTATCAATCAGGATATCTATCTGGTTGACCCAATCGGTAACCAGTTTGCCGATATCATCTTCCCAGCTGCAACTTGGGGCGAAGAAGACTTCCTGCGGGCGAACGGCGAACGTCGTATCCGTCTTTACAGCAAGTTCTACGACGCACCGGGCGAAGCGAAGCCGGATTGGTGGATCATCAGCCAACTCGCGCAGAAGATGGGCTTCGAAGGTTTCGATTGGGAAAACTCCAACGAGGTCGCCGAAGAAGCAGCACGCTTCACCCGTGGAAGCCGCAAAGACTTTAACATGGTTAAAGTTGCAGCACATCGTGAAGGCAAAACCCTACACGAGAAGTTCCGCGAAATGGGAACCAACGGTATCCAGGGTCCGGTCTACATGACTGACGATGGCGAACTGATGGGGACCTTGCGTCTGCATGACACTCAACGAAGCCTACCTGCTGAAGGTCCGGCTGCTGCGAATATGTTCAACAAGAAGTTGACGCATTTCAACTCGCAGACCGGTAAGTGTAACATCCAGAAATCCCCTTGGTCCTTGTTCTCGGATTATTGGGAATGGATGAAACCAAAAGGCGACGAGCTGTGGTGTACTTCGGGTCGCTCGAACGAGCGTTGGCAGTCTGGTTTTGATGACCGTCGCCGTCCGTACATCGTACAGCGCTGGCCTGACAACTGGGTTGAGATCAACACCGAAGATGCGGCTGCGCGCGGCATTGAAAGTGGCGATCTGGTGATGCTCTCGTCTGATCGGGTTCCGTCGCTTAAAGACACCACGCTGGGTATTGAAGGGGACGATTATTCCTTCGGTGGTCAGATGGCGGCAGGCAATGTTGAATTGTCGGAAGCTGCTGTAACGGCGGTGGCTATGGTTACTCGGGCGGTCAAGAAAGGGGTTCTTTATATGGACTTCTTGCACACCAGCCAGCCAGCAAACGCGCTGGAAGGCCGTGTGGTTGACTGGATATCGGGCAACTACAACTATAAGATGGGTGTTGCGAGTATCTCCAAGATTGGCGAATCTCCTTACAAGCACACATTCCGTTCGATGTCCTTCGCACCGCGTGACATCGAAGTGTAGCTTAGCTGCATAAAACAACAGTTTTACCGGCCGCATTTCTGAAATGTGGCCGGTAATATTTTTAGCCTTGACGTAGATCAATGTCGGCTGCTGTGCGCTGAGTAAGATCGCGCAACCAAATTTACGAAAGCGTAGAATATGAAAACCGAAACAGTCGAGGCCTGTAGTGCGATATTGTCTGGCGGAGCTGATGTACATCGCTGCGCCGCTGCGCGGGTTCTGGGTCAGATCGGCACCGCGCAATCTGTCGAAGCATTGACAAAATCCCTGCTTGATGAAGATCCAGACGTGCGTACGGATGCCGCTGAAGCATTAGGGATCATTGGTGACCCGTCCACTGGCGACGCATTGATGGAAAATTTGGTTAATGACCCAGATAGCGATGTGAAAAAGACTGCACTAGCAGCTTTGATCGCAATGA
>JAGLUD010000396.1 GCA_023134935.1 Paracoccaceae bacterium
TTCTCGTAGCCGTAATCTGGACTGTTGCCGCCGGCGCGTTTGGTGACGGGATGTCCTTATGAGTCAGAAATATGGTGGCAAATTCAGCCAGTCTGACGCTACGTCAGGTAAACGCAACTCTCCCGTAAACGCATTTCGCGACCGCCGTGTCGCTCCCTCGTATTGGCGAGCAAATTTACTATTTCTCGCACCGCTGCCATTGTTATTTAGTGGTATTGGCGAACTTCGCTCCGGTGATGCGCTCGGAATGATCGGAGAATTCGGCGCACTTTCGATCTTGCTACTTTCCGCGTGGTTGTTGCGCGAAGGAATGAAAGCCGAAGCTGAATACGAGGCCCGCAAAATCGCCCGCCCTCCGGTAATTCCGCGTAAAGGATTTGCAGCGGCCCTAACCGGCATCGGCGTGTTCACAGCAGCGTTTCTGGGATGGGGGCAACCGATGATCAGCGCCGTGATTTTCGGGGCATTGGCCACCGGTGCGCATGTGTTTGCTTTCGGGTTGGACCCGATGAAGAAGAAAGGCATGTCCGGCCATAACGCCTTTGATAATGAACGCGTTGCGAAAGCCGTCGAAAAAGCCGAAATCACCCTAGCCGAATTGCATGAAGCCGCGGCCCGTTTCGGCGACCGCGCACTAGAGGCCCGCATCGAGCGCCTTGGTGCGTCCGTCCGCGACGTTTTTCGCGCCGTCGAAGATGACCCGCGCGATTTAACGCGTGCCCGAAAATTTCTTGGCGTGTATCTGACCGGCGCACGGGATGCGACGGTCAAGTTTGCCGACCTTTATTCGCGCAACAGATCAACCGAAGCCCGTGATGATTACGTGGCCTTAATCAGCGATCTCGAAATCAGTTTTAACACACACCGCGAAGTACTTTTGCTTGATGATCGCCAAGATCTAGACATCGAAATCGAAGTATTGCGTGATAGATTACAACAAGAAGGGTTAAAAACCCGTTAACCGAGGAGACACATTATGTCTGACGAAATCCGCGCCAAGGCCGCAACTGCCTTGAAAGATGCCGAAGCGATTACCGCAACATTGCTGCCCGAAGTGAAAAGCGAGCTGATCGTGATCGATGCCGCAAGTACCGAGGAAAAAGCCGCTATTGACGCGCGCATCGCTGAATTGGACATGGACGACACCCAGTCCATCATCCGTTTTGGTTCCGGTGCCCAAGCGGAATTACAGGTGATCAGTCAGGAAATGCTGGCAGGCGTCCGCAACAAAGATGTCGGCCCTGCCGGAAGCAGCCTGCGCGACATGGTTTCGTCTATCCGTGGTTTCTCGATCGAGGAACTAGACCCGAACCGCAAGCTAAGCTGGTGGGAGCGCCTGATGGGCAAAGCCCAACCGATGGCCGCGTTCATGGCTAAATACGAAGACGTTCAAGGCCAGATCGATGACATCACCGATGAATTGTTGACGCATGAAACGATCCTGCTGAAAGACATCAAATCGCTGGATAAGCTCTATGAGAAAACCCTCGATTTCTACGACGAACTCGCGCTGTATATCGCAGCGGGTGAAGAGAAAATTCGTGTTTTGGACGAAGTCGATATTCCGGCCATGGAAAAGACCGTGGCAGATGCGCCAGAAGGTGATGGAGTTATCCTCGCGCAAGAACTGCGTGATTTGCGGGCCGCGCGGGATGATCTGGAGCGCCGTGTTCACGACCTCAAACTAACACGTCAGGTGACGATGCAATCCCTGCCCTCCATTCGTTTGGTGCAAGAAAACGATAAGTCTTTAGTAACGAAGATTAACTCTACGTTAGTGAACACCGTACCACTTTGGGAAACCCAATTGGCACAGGCCGTGACCATCCACCGTTCGCGCGAAGCTGCCGAAGTGGTGCATGACGCCAATGATTTGACGAACGACCTGCTGAAATCCAACGCAAGTAACCTGAAGCAAGCCAACAAGGTTATCCGTGAAGAAATGGAACGTGGTGTCTTTGATATCGCGGCGATCAAACAGGCCAACGCCGACCTGATCGAAACCATCGAAGACAGCCTGCGGATTGCCGACGAAGGCAAAGCCAAGCGTGCCGAAGCCGAGAAAGAGTTGAAGGTCATGGAAGCCGAGCTGAAAGCCACTCTTGCCGCCGCCAAAGCCAAAGCAACAGGTGCCGGAGTTTCTGTTGGCGAAAGCGTTAATGATTGATAGGTTCGGCCCACGCATCAATTGCGTGGGCTAACCGGACTAAAGGCAGATATGAACATTCTCAGCCGCATATTACTAATTGCGCCAATTCTATTTGCCGCAGGATGCGTTGACCCGTACTCCGTTCCCGTTGAAACTGAAACCGAACTGCAACGCGTATATGCTGCCGCCGAGGCAAGCATGCGCGATCTTGGCAAAATGCGGACCGATGTCAGCCCCAATGATGCACCATTCAGCTACGACAATCTGGTGAAAAACTTCGAACAGATCGCGCTTCGAAACGAGTACCGCATTGCAGGTGGTCGCTTCGTGGCGGGCCAATCCCAGACATTTTTACGCCGCTGGGAAGGCCCTGTGCGGGTCGCAGCAATCAATGGTTCCAGCACGTCAGAAAGTGCAGCCCGTTTTAACAACAACGAAGTTTCAAAATTCACACGTCGCATTGCACGCCTAACGGACCTCGATATGCGGACATCCTCGGCAGAGGAAGCAAACTTTCTGGTGCTATTTTTGAATGAGGGCGAACAGATCGAGTTCGCCAACACCCTGCCCACCGTTCTACGCGACATTAGCCCTGCCGTGGTTGATGCCTTCCGCAACAGCCCGCGCAATATCTTTTGTGCCGCGTTTGCGTTCACGAAGCCGGGCCAGAAGGGTGTTTACGGCGACGTATTGATTTTGGTGAAATCCGAGCACAGTGATTTCATGCGCAAATCCTGCGTCCACGAAGAAATGGCACAGGCTATGGGGTTAACGAATGACAGCCCAGATGCCCGCCCTTCGATTTTCAACGACGACGAAGAATTTGCGTTCCTGACACGCCACGACGAAATACTACTGCGAATGCTGTATGACCCCCGCCTTAAAGCGGGTATGGAAAGCTATGAAGTAATCCCCCTGCTACCGGCCATTGCGCGCGATGCGGTTCGCTAGGGAAAACTAGATTTAAGGAGAAACACATGGGAATTTTTGATTTTCTAACCGGCGAATTTATTGACGTCATCCACCACACCGATAAAACCAACGACACCCTCGTTTGGCGGTTCGAGCGTGAAGACCACGAAATTAAGTACGGCGCCAAGCTAACGGTCCGCGAAGGTCAAGCCGCGGTGTTTGTCCACGAGGGGCAGTTGGCCGATGTGTTTACGCCCGGCATGTATATGCTTGAGACCAACAACATGCCGATCATGACGACGTTGCAGCACTGGCATCACGGCTTTCAAAGCCCGTTCAAATCGGAAATCTATTTCGTTAATACCACCCGTTTCCAGGATCTGAAATGGGGTACGAAAAACCCGATCATGTGTCGCGATCCCGAATTCGGCCCCGTGCGCATCCGCGCCTACGGCACATATACGATCCGCGTGTCTGACCCCGCACAATTCTTGCGTGAAGTGGTTGGTACTGATGGCGAATTTACCACCGACGAGATCACCTACCAGATCCGCAACAACATCGTGGCACGCGCCTCCGCCGCGATTGCATCCAGCGGAATTCCTGTGCTGGACATGGCTGCTAATACGATCGACCTCGGCAAACTAATCGCGGCCAAAGTCAGCCCCGAGCTGGCCGAGTTCGGCATCGAAATGCCAGCCTTCTACATCGAAAACATCTCGCTTCCGACAGCGGTGGAGGCGGCGATGGACAAACGCACCTCTATGGGTGTTATCGGCGATCTTGGCCGCTTCACGCAATTCTCCGCAGCCGAAGCGATGACCGCAGCGGCAGCCAACCCTGCCGGTGGCGGCATGGGTGAAGGCCTTGGTATGGGTATGGGTATGGCGATGGCCGGACAAATGGCGCAAGGGTTGGCGCAACCTACTGCTGTTGCTCCTCCGCCGCCCCCAGCCGAAAAGGTTTGGCATATCGCAGCGAATGGTGCCACGACAGGCCCGTTCTCGCGCGCTAGCCTTGGACGCATGGCTGGCGATGGGTCGTTCACACGCGCATCCCTTGTTTGGACGGCTGGCCAAGACGGCTGGACCGAAGCAAATGATATAAACGAGCTGGCGCAACTGTTCACCGTGATGCCACCGCCCCCACCTGCTGCATAAGGCGACACCATGACCGAAGAACACCGTTTCCCCTGTGAAGTATGCGGGGCCGATATGCGTTTTGACCCGACGATGAGCGCCCTAAGCTGCGATCATTGCGGCGCAAGCGAGGCGATTGACGTTAGCCCGTGGGCCAGCGGCGCAATCAAGGAAATGGACTTCAAGGCGGCACTATCGACGGACATGGCCGAGGCCGAAATGGAAGAGGTCCGCGTCACCAAATGCGAAAACTGCGGCGCTCAGGTGGAGTTCGTTGAAAACGACCACGCCACCGAATGCCCGTTCTGCGCCACCCCTGTGGTGATCGGCACGGGCACACACCGCCACATCAAACCGCGCGGCGTAATGCCGTTTGCCCTGTCCGAAAAGCAAGGCCGCATCGCCATGAACGAATGGTTGGGCAAACTGTGGTTCGCCCCCAATGGTCTGAAAAAATACGCCCGCGCTGGTCGCAAGATGCAGGGTATTTACGTACCTTATTGGACCTATGACGCCGACACAAAAAGCCGGTATTCCGGGCAGCGCGGCACGATTTATTACGTAACAAAAACCGTCCGAGTGATGGTAGACGGTAAATCGCAAACACGCACACAACAGGTGCAGAAAATCCGTTGGACACCGGTAAGCGGGCGCGTAGCGCGGTTCTTTGATGATGTTCTCGTCCTTGGTTCCACAAGCCTGCCAAAGAAATACACCGATGCCTTGGCCCCGTGGGACCTGACCGCGTTGGAACCGTATAACGCCGAATATCTGGCAGGCTTCCGCGCCGAAGGGTATTCAGTTGATCTGGAGGATGGCTATACCGAGGCCCGCGCTATCATGGACCGCCGGATTGTGCGGGACGTGAAATTCGACATCGGCGGGGATCGTCAGCGGATCACAAATTTGGATACCGCCATCAAAGATGTGACGTTCAAGCACATACTGCTGCCCGTCTGGCTGGCGGCCTATAAGTATCGTGGTAAAACATTCCGCTTTGTCGTGAACGCCCAAAGCGGCAGTGTAAAAGGCGAACGCCCTTATTCTGTGTGGAAAATCACATTTGCTGTGATTACTGCGGCAATCGTGGCTGCTGCTATCGGTGCAATTTACTACGCCAACCAGTAGTAACCGGCGTTCAGGGGCGGGTCCTGATGCCGGCGGGCACGTGAGATCGAACCAACACTCAATTTCACTCGCCGAGGCGTTGACGAAAGCTTACTAGTTACTCGGCTACTAATAACTCCAGCATCCGCCAACGAATCCTATATATGCGCCAATTGGGGCATTTAAATGACCTTGATCAAGTATTTTTTGCGATTTGACTATCTAAATGGATAATTATTGAGTTACGCTCCATAATTATACCGACAAGAATGCTTCCAGCTTCTCGCGATCAAGAATCTCGATCACACCTTTTTCGACCGAAA
>JAGLUD010000397.1 GCA_023134935.1 Paracoccaceae bacterium
GCGTTTTGCGATGACGAAACACGGCAACGCCTGATGGCGAAATTTGAATAGGGAATTGGGACAATGATGAACGAACACTTAACAGTCGTTAAACATCCGCTAGTGCAGCACAAGCTTTCACTGATGCGCGACAAGGACACGCCGAGCAGTCTGTTCCGCCAATTGCTACGCGAGATCAGTCAATTGCTGGCGTATGAGATTACATCTGAACTGCCGATGACGACCAAGAAAGTTGAAACACCGTTGGTAGAGATGGACGCGCCCGTTCTTGAGGGCCGTAAGTTGGCGCTGATCTCGATTTTACGGGCCGGCAACGGGTTGCTTGATGGCGTGCTGGAACTGATCCCTGAGGCGCGCGTCGGCTTCGTTGGGCTTTACCGCGATGAAGAAACGCTGAAACCTGTGCAGTATTACTACAAGGTTCCGGCCAACCTGGACGAGCGCGTAGTGATTGCCGTTGACCCGATGTTGGCGACAGGCAATTCGTCCGTGGCGGCGATTGATTTGCTGAAAGCGTCCGGCGCGAAGAACATTCGTTTCTTGTGTCTGCTGGCGGCACCCGAGGGTGTTGCGCGGATGAAAGAAGCACACCCCGATGTGCCGATCGTTACGGCATCGCTGGATGAACGTCTGAACGATATTGGCTATATTTTGCCAGGTCTTGGCGATGCTGGCGACCGGATGTACGGGACTAAATAGTCAACGCTTCCAAACGGAGGCGCGCGATTTGGTGAACCTGATCGAGCGCCTCACGAAATTCCTGTGCAGTTGAATTATCAACGCGGGAACGGAAATTATCCAAAATTTCAACACGGTGCCGACCCTTGACCGCAAGGATATAGGGGAAGCCGAACTTTGCCTTGTAGGTGTCGTTCAGATGGGTGAACTCCGCGAATTCTTCGGGGGTGCATTCATCAAGCCCTGCGCCTGCTTGTTCCGATGTGCTTTCGGCTGTTAGCTCGCCGGTCTTGGCTAGCTTGCCTGCTAAATCAGGGTGCGCACGAAGGAGGGTGAGCTGCGGGGCTTCGCCTGCGGCCTCGATTATCGCACGAAGGGTGGTGACCATAGGTTCGACGCCTTCGGGCAGGCCGCCGTCATATGCCTTTTCGGCGACCCACGCGGAATGCTCGTAAACGCCACCGAATTGTTCCACGAACGTGGATTTGGACATTGTAGTCGGGTCGTTAACGAATTGCATGAGGGCCTCCGGTTTAGGGATTAGACATAAAGAAGCCGCCCTCTCTTGGAAAGGGCGGCTCGGTGTTTACGATACCTTAATCTTCTTGTGGAAGGATCAAGTTTAGCACAATCGCGATAACGGCGGTTGGTAGTAGGCCGGAAATCAACAGGGTATTCAGCGTGCCGCCTACGTGCTGCACGGCTGTTGGAACCTGTGCAAGACCAAGGCCAACCGACAGAGATACGGCCATGATGATCATGTTGCGACGGTTCATATTAACCTCTGCCAACATGTTAAGGCCAGCCGAGATGATCATTCCGAACATCACGATCACGCCGCCACCAAGTACTGGCAAAGGCATGGATGACACGAGAGCGCCCATTTTAGGGATCAGACCTGACGCGATCAGGATCAAAGCCGAGATTGTCACAACGTGACGGCTCATGACGC
>JAGLUD010000398.1 GCA_023134935.1 Paracoccaceae bacterium
GAAATTGCCGCGCGTTTCATCCATTGTAGCGGTCCGCGGGCAAATGCACCGTTTATCACTGTGAACTCAGCTTCGATCGAGCCGGACAAGATGGAAGAAGTCCTGTTCGGACGGGAATCGTCGGAACGCGGCTACGAGCCCGGATTATTCGAGCGTGCGCACGGCGGTGTTCTGTTCTTCGACGAAGTTGCTGACATGCCCTATGTTACGCAGTCCAAAATCCTGCGGGTGTTGGTAGAACAGAACTTCAAGCGGGTTGGTGGACAGGATGTTGTGCGCGTCGATGTGCGGGTAATTTCCGCCACGAACCGTAATTTGTTAACGGAAATCAACAAGGGTAAATTTCGCGAGGAATTGTACCACCGCATCAACGTTGTACCAATAGAAGTGCCGGAGTTGGAGGCGAGACGTTCGGATATCCCTGAACTTTGCACGCATTTCATTAAGGAATTGAACGCTTCGCAAGGCTTACCAGTCCGTGAGATGTCTGAAGAAGCATTGGCACGTTTAGAAGTGATGACGTGGCCTGGAAACATCCGGCAGTTACGAAATACGATTGAGCGCGTGCTTATCTTGGGGCCAGAAAACGGTTCGATTCAAGTGTCTGAATTGCCGGGTAGTTCTGAGGAGGGCAGCGGTGAACAGCTTTCTCTTGGGGCCAGTTTTGCAGGGTATTCGTTGCGCGAGGCTCGCGAAATGTTCGAACGGGAGTATCTTATCTCCCAGATCGACCGGTTTGGTGGGAATATCTCGAAAACGGCTCAGTTTGTGGGGATGGAACGATCTGCATTGCACCGAAAATTGAAATCTTTGAATGTCGCGACAGGTCCGAAGATGAAAATGACGCAAAATGGTGGAATTTCATAGGCATGGATCGTGATTGACCACCCCTCGTTAAACATCGCATAATGGCGACGAACAATCGGAGCGGGAAGCTTAGATGAAGATCATAATTTGCGGTGCAGGTCAGGTCGGCTGGCAATTGGCACGCCATCTTTCAACGGAAAACAACAGCGTTACTGTGATCGATAACAACGGATCACTGGTGCGGCGTATTACCGATACGTTGGACGTTGGCGGTATTGCGGGGTTCGCCTCGCATCCTGACGTGTTGGAGCGGGCAGGGGCGCGGGATGCCGATATGATCATCGCGGCGACCTTCTCGGACGAAGTGAATATGGTTATTTGTCAGGTCGCGCACTCGGTTTTTGAAATTCCGCGCAAGGTCGCACGGTTGCGTTCGCAGTCGTATCTAAATTCGGAATATTCGGATTTGTATCGCCGCGAACACTTACCGATCGATGTGATCATTTCGCCTGAACGCGAGGTGGCCGAGGCCGCTTTGCGCCGTCTGGCAGCGCCCGCCGCGTTTGATACGGAAAGTTTTGCAGACGACCGTGTGCAACTGATCGGTCTTACGTTAGATGAAGATTGCGCCGTGGTTAATACACCACTTCGACAGTTGTCCGAGCTTTTCTCGACACTTCGTGCGGTCGTCGTTGGTGTTCGTCGTGACGGAAAACTGTTTGTTCCACATCCAAATGACCAGCTTTTTGCGGGCGATCAGACCTATTTGGTGGCGGCATCCGAAGATGTCCCGCGCACCTACGAAATTTTTGGCAAGAAAAATCCCAATGCTGACCGCGTAGTTATCGTCGGCGGCGGCAACGTGGGTTTATATGTTGCTACCAAATTGGAAAAAGGGGCGCGGCGGGTTCATACCAAGGTTATTGAAAAGAACCGTTCGCAAGCTGAGACCTCGGCGGATTCGCTGAACCGCACTATTGTGTTGCATGGCGATGGTTTGGATATGGACCTGCTGGAAGAGGCAAACATTACCAAAGCTGACGCACTGTTGGCGGTGACGGATGACGATAAGACCAACCTGCTTTCTTGTGCCCGCGCCAAAGCGCTGGGGTGTCCGTTAACGATTGCGCTAATTAATGATCCAAGCTTGACGACGCTGATGGCACCGCTCGGGATTGACGCGTTTATAAACCCGCGCGCAACAACGGTTTCTTCGATCTTACGGCATATTCGGCATGGTAGTGTTCGGAAAGTATACTCTGTTGGTGATGCTGAGGCCGAGGTGATTGAGGCGCAGGTCATGGGCACCTCGCCTTTGTCTGGCGAACTGATCCGCGATATCGATTGGCCCGAGGGCGCGATGGTTGGTGCGGTCATCAAGCGCGGCGAAATTCTGGTGCCTAAAGGTGACACACGGATCGAGGAGGGGGATATACTTGTCGTCTTCGCCTTAAGCGCTGATATACCCGTGATCGAAAAGCTGTTTCAGGTTAATATCGAGTTCTTCTGATGATGGCGCATCTTCGAAATTACCCGTTATTCGTGCTGATTATGATGATCGGCGCGTTAATTATGCTTGTTCCCGCAGTGCACGCAGCCAAGCTGGGCGAGTTGCGGGTAATGCAAATTTTCCTCAGTTATTCGCTGTTCATCCTTATTATATCGGTCATCTTGGGGCTGGCATTAATGAACCGAACGCCTCGCATTTCGGCGCGCTCTCATCTTATCACGATCTTTCTTGTTTACACGTTGCTACC
>JAGLUD010000399.1 GCA_023134935.1 Paracoccaceae bacterium
TGGCGATATGCATGCCGCCGCCGAGTGCGCCCATCGATGTGGCCAGCGCCATGCCAAGGGTAATGTAGGATAGTTGGCTGATGGTAGAATAGGCGAGGCGTGCTTTGAGGTTATCTTTGGTCATCGCAATGACCGAGGCGGCGATGATTGTATATGCGGCCAGCCACATCAGCCATTCGGACGCGCCGGTTTCCGCCAGAAAGTCGATGCCGAAGATGTAAATCCCGACCTTGAGCATGGTGAACACGCCCGCTTTCACGACGGCCACGGCGTGCAGCAGGGCGCTTACAGGCGTGGGCGCAACCATCGCGGCGGGAAGCCAGCGGTGGAAGGGCATGAGCGCGGCTTTGCCTATGCCAAACGCGTATAGGGCCAGAAGGACGGCGACGGCGGGGCCTGCGATGTGGCCCTCGAGGATGCCGCCTTTGGTGAAATCCAGCGTTCCGGTTATCGAATAGGTCCAGATCACGGCCAGCAGTTGCAACCCGATGGAGGTGCCAAGCAGGATGCCGAGGTAGGTGCGTGCGCCGCGAATTGCCTCGGGTGTGCCTTTGTGGGCGACCAATGGATAGGTGGACAGGGTTAAGATTTCGTAAAAGATGAACAGCGTGAACATGTTCGACGCAAATGCGATGCCCATCACAGCCGATATGGCTAGCGAGAAGCTGGCGAAGAAACGGGAATGGTTATCCTCGTTATTGCCGCGCATATAGCCGATGCCGTAGAGGTGTGTGATGATCCACAGGCCGGACGCGACGATGGCAAACAACAGGCCGAGGGGTTCTACGTTGAAGGCGATGTCTAGGCCCGGGAATACCTCGAACATAACCAATGGTTCGGTGGTGCCGTTACCTACATTAGACAAGATTGTCAGGACCATTATGAAGGTCGCGACGGCTGCGGCCAACGTTATCCCATCACGCAAATCGGCGCGGTTCCGGAACACCATGTTCGTTACAGCGGCCCCCGCGGGGATCAGCATTGTTAGCAATATGGCTGTGTTGGTTTCCACGATAATCCCCTACATCATGCCCGCACTACCGGCCAGCAACCCTCGGGCCGCCGCGCGGGAGGCGGTTAGTGTGACGTCAGTAGCAAAGCCGAAATAGATGCAGGCAAGGGCCAGTATCCACATCGGGATCAGCATGGAGAGCGGGGCTTCTTTGTAATCGGTTCCGGCGAGCGGGGTTTTTAGATACAACACTTCGAACACACGCCAGACGTAGATTACGGTGAGTAGGGACGACAGGACGATTAGCACCGAAATAGGCCACCAACCCTTATCGATTGTTGCCTCTACCAAAACCCATTTGCTGATAAAGCCTGCCGTACCGGGTACACCAATCAGGCTGAGACCACCGATAACGATCGCTGCGCTGGTCCACGGCATGGTTTTACCCATCCCTTGAATGCGGTTGTAGAACGATCCACCCGACCGAAGGACCAGAATGCCGACGCCCATGAACAGGGTGGCTTTGGTGATACCGTGGTTAAACAAGTGTGCGATGGCAGCGGTTAACCCCAATTCCGTGAGCAGGCTGATGCCCAGCAGCATGTAGCCGATTTGGGCGATGCTGGAGTAGGCGAGCATACGTTTGAAGTCGCTCTGGAAGATCGCGATGAAAGAGGCGGCGAACATGGCTAGAATGGCGAAGGGTAGGATAATGAATTCTAACGTGTTCACCTCAAACATGAAGGCTGGTTGGAATACCGAAAAGGTGAACCGCAGCAGCACATATATCGCGACTTTGGTAGCGGTGGCCGCAAGGAAAACTGTAACGGCGGAGGGGGCGAATGTGTACGCCCGTGGAAGCCAAAGATGCAGCGGGTAAATGGCAATTTTCAACCCCATCCCAACAACGATAAACGCGAATGCAGCGCGAACGGTTCGGTTGGCGCCTTGATCAGCGATGTGATCCGCCAAATCCGCCATATTCAACGTGCCTGTAGCCATATAAAGCATACCTAGGCCGATGACGAAGAACGTTGCCCCGATCGTGCCCATGATCAGATAATCATAGGCCGC
>JAGLUD010000004.1 GCA_023134935.1 Paracoccaceae bacterium
ACGATGGGCGAGAACGAATGGCTCATCGCTTGCACCACATTGCGCCCTATGTTTCCTTTGCCCGCCGGACACAGCAAAAACCCGCTGCGTAAACCTGCCGCCAAGTATCGCGATAGCGAAGAAACGTGCCAAGTGCGTTCAGGTGCGCAATCAAGGAAGCTGGGCGGACGTTCGTCAAAGAACTTGCCTTGGCCGTCATCCTCGACGATCTCAATGTCAAAGCGCCGCGCTATTTCAGCGATCTCGCACTTTCGTTCGATAGGCATCACCTTGGTTGTAGGGTTCGTCACATTCGCTGCGAGGTGCAGGATTTGTGGTCGATCGCGACGCACCACTTCCTCCAATGCTTTGGGGATAATACCAAGCTCGTCACAAGGCACGCCGACGATCCGTGCACGTGCCAAGGCTGCGGCCTTACGGGTGCCGGGTAAGATAAGCGTATCCGTGGCAATAACGGGGGCGCTGCCGCGCAAGATGGCCAGAAACGCGGCGAGGGTCGCGTTTTGCGAGCCACTGGTCAGAACTAGGTCGTCAGGACTGACACGCAAATGCTCCAAGTCCATCCATTGTAACATCGCACTGCGGGCTTCAAGCTCGTTATGTCCTGCATAGCGAACCATCGAATGCGACCCGCCAAAGGTTATCTGCTGTGTAAGTTCCTCGAATATCCCGTCCTGCCCAAAATCGGGTATCGCTGCATTGCGTAGATCGACGATATCCGGATCAACGTGGGTTTCGCCAAACACCGTCGTGCGACGCGCAGTATTGGGCGTCGGCATGCGGATGAATGTACCACGCCCGACTTGGGCCTCCAGCAAGCCTTCCTCGATACCCAGTTGATAGGCCCGCGCTACGGTTCCCGGTGTGATTTTCAGCTGCCAAGCCATGTCACGGACAGGGGGCAGGCGGTCCCCTTTGGCAATTGTACCATTATCTAGCGCTTCGCGTATCGCATCGAGCAACGCACGATACTTAGCGGTGCTTTTTTGCAACAGGTCTGGGTGCCAAATTGTATCCATTACAATGTTTCCATAGATTTGCCGTGATTCGAATTGTATCAGGCCTGTGTTAGTACAAATGACACAAACTTAAAATTGTATCAATACAAAACCAAGGAGCGCGAACATGATTATCGCAATACCACGCCATGTCGCGCAGAGCGCAGATTTATCTGCTCGTGCGCGTATTCCTGCTATCTCACAGTTTCTTGTGGCAGCAGCATTGGCCCTCGCACGGCTGGAAGAACGGCTTGAACTTGGCACAAGGTCGATTGACCTGAGTGACCATCTTGGCAAAGACGTCGGAATGGACCGTCTTCGCCAACGCCCCGAGTATCACGCCCACTCCGGCCCATTTTCCCACCTCTAATCGATAGCCCGTGTTGTGTTTCCGAAGACGACACGGGTTTTCCTATCGGAAACACAAACGACACCCTTATGCCTAAATGCGACATTTAATGTCTTGCAACGTGCCATACGAATCCCGTAACAGGTCCGTGGGCAGGTCGTCGGAATAAGGACGAGCGATGGCAGGCTCAGCAATATCGTCCTGATGTAGGAGCCATCCATGAGCCTCCCTTTACCGCCGCAGGTGTTACCTGCGCGTCCCGAATTCTCATCTGGTCCATGTCCAAAACGCCCCGGTTGGTCTGCTGAAGCAGTCGCCGCGAAAGCGTTTCTTGGCCGCTCGCATCGCGCAGCGGAACCTAAAGCCCAGATCAAATCCGTAATTGACCGCATGGCGGCATTGCTGAATGTCCCCGAAGGATACCGCGTCGGTATTGTTCCAGCGTCCGATACTGGTGCTGTTGAAATGGCACTTTGGTCGCTGCTGGGTGCGCGGCCTGTTGATGTGCTGGTCTGGGAAAGCTTCGGCGCTGGCTGGGCTGGTGATATCAAAAATCAGTTGAAGCTGGATGATGTAAACGTGCTTAAGGCCGAGTATGGCGAATTGCCGGACTTAACGGCCGTACGCAAGAACGCTGACGTGGTGTTCACTTGGAACGGTACAACTTCGGGCGCACGCGTTCCGAATGCTGACTGGATTGCTGACGACCGCGAAGGTCTGACGATCTGTGATGCTACTTCGGCGGCATTCGCACAGGATCTGGATTGGAACAAACTCGATGTGACCACGTTCAGCTGGCAAAAAGCGATGGGCGGAGAGGGTGCTCACGGCGTTATCGTTCTTTCCCCTCGTGCTGTTGACCGGCTCGAGACTTTCACACCCGACCGTCCATTGCCGAAAATTTTCCGCATGACCAAAGGTGGCAAACTGATTGAGGGTATCTTTACGGGTGCAACGATCAACACGCCGTCGATGCTAGCCGTGGCTGACGCCGATGATGCGCTGGAATGGATGGAGGGGCTTGGTGGTCTAACCGCAACCCGCGCCCGTGCCGATGCGAATTTCAACGCGTTGCAGTCTTGGGTGGATCAAACTGATTGGGTTGCGAACCTTGTAGCGGAACCTGCTGCACGCTCAAACACATCTGTTTGCTTGAAGATCGTCGATCCGGTCGTGGCTGCATTGGATGACGCTGCGCAGCGGTCCTTCACCAAAGCGATGGTGAAATTGCTGGAAACCGAAGCTGCTGCCTATGACATCAACGGATACCGCGATGCTCCTGCGGGCTTGCGTATCTGGTGTGGTGCAACGGTTGATACGGCTGACGTACAGGCGATGACCCCATGGCTCGACTGGGCTTTTGAAGCCGCCAAAGCTGAACTCTAGAAACAATTGCGCCGCGCGAAATGTGCGGCGCCTCCTCAATTCTTCAAGATAGGATGCATTTCAAATGCCCAAAGTTCTTATATCCGACAAACTGTCGACCGCTGCCGTTCAGATTTTCAAAGACAACGGTGTGGAAGTCGATTTCATGCCCGACCTTGGCAAAGACCCTGCGAAACTGGCCGAGATTATTGGCAACTACGATGGCCTCGCTATTCGCTCTGCGACCAAAGCTACTGCTGAGCTTATCGAAAAAGCCGATAACCTGAAGGTCATTGGTCGTGCCGGTATCGGTGTTGATAACGTCGATCTTGCCGCCGCTTCTGCTAAGGGCGTGGTTGTTATGAACACGCCGTTTGGCAACTCGATCACTACTGCCGAGCATGCGATTGCAATGATGTTTGCTGTTGCCCGCCAAATCCCGGCAGCTGATGCATCTACGCAGGCTGGCAAGTGGGAGAAGTCGAAGTTTATGGGCTCCGAGATCACCGGCAAAACGCTGGGTCTGATCGGTTCAGGCAACATCGGTTCGGTTGTTGCAAGCCGTGCAATTGGCTTGAAGATGAAAGTAATCGCGTTTGACCCGTTCCTGTCGCATGAACGTGCCGAGAAGTTGGGCGTGGTCAAGGTTGAAACTATCGAAGACCTTCTTGGCCGTGCTGATTTTATCACACTTCACCTGCCAAAGACCGACAAAACCGCCAACCTTCTGTCCGCTGAACGTATCGCCAAGATCAAGAAGGGTGCGTATTTGATTAACTGTGCCCGTGGTGGCTTGGTTGACGAAGACGCAGTGGCCGAGGCGTTGAAATCCGGTCAGTTAGCTGGTGCAGCGTTTGATGTTTATGCTGACGAGCCTGCCAAAGATAACGTGCTTTTCGGGCTGCCAAACGTTGTTTGCACCCCGCATCTTGGCGCCGCAACCAATGAGGCACAGGAGAATGTCGCGTTGCACGTAGCGGAACAAATGTCCGACTATCTGGTAAACGGTGCAATCTCGAATGCCATCAACGCACCAAGCGTGACTGCGGAGGAAGCACCGGTTCTGAAACCATGGATCGAACTGGCAGAGATGCTCGGCGGGTTTGCTGGACAGGTTACTGAATCCCCGATCACAGAAATCGAAATCGAGTTTGTTGGTACAGTTGGCGAGCTGAACCTTAAGCCGCTGGTGTCGACGCTAACTGCAAGCCTGCTGATCCCGCTTGTAGGCGAAGGTGGCGTGAACATGGTATCTGCCCCGATCGTAGCCCGCGAGCGTGGTGTGAAAATCACCGAGGTCCGTAAGGATGCACAGGGTGCTTTCGGGTCGTACATGCGTCTGACTGTTACGACTGAACAGCAGGTTCGCTCCGTTGCTGGAACGATTTATTCGGATGGTCGCCCGCGGTTCATCCAGATCAAGGGTATTAACCTTGAGGCCGAACCGCAGTCTTACATGCTCTATACGACCAACTCGGATATTCCGGGCTACATCGGTGCGCTTGGTACGACTTTGGGTGCGCTTGGTGTGAACATCGCGACCTTTGCGTTGGGTCGCGAGACCAAAGACGGCGAGGCGATTGCACTTGTCGGCGTCGATGCGAAAATCGACGATGAAACACTGGCGACGATTGCAAGATTGCCGCAGGTTACGCAGGCTAAAGCGCTCGCGTTTTAAAAGAAATTGCGCCGCCTGAAATTCGGGCGGCGCAATACGTTATATTAGAAGCTGAAACCGACGCGAACTTGTGTTGACTGGATCGAATATTCCACCGATCCGGGGACAAGGATGTTCAGAGGCAGCCCACCTACTTCACGCGCAAGGTATTCAACGCCGATGAAGATGTTGTCAGTTACTGCATATTCGATGCCTGCGCCGTAGTTAACTCCGGCGAAGTCTATGTCTGTGGTTACACCTACATAATGCCCTATTGATCCGCCCGCGACCCCGTAAACCAACGCGTCACCGAGGGGGAGCCCCAAACGGGCTTTTGCATCAATGATTGTTTCTACATGAGCGGTTGCATGCGTTACCAAGTGTAGGTCGCCGGTTGCAAAGGCGATTTCCCCACCGAAAACCATTGAGCCTGTGTCGACATTATAACCTGCAAATCCACCGAATAGGTCACCTTTGAGGTCGTAAACACCCGTAGAGGCGCCAAGTGCGTCGTACGCCCGTAGTTCGCCAGCCTCGATGTTGTAGGACGCGCCGGCATAGGTGCCACCCCAATCGGCTGCAAAAGCTGTGCTCGCCGCAATTGTGGAGGCGAGAATCGTTGATGTTATTATTTTCATTATGGCGTTCCTGATATTGGTACATTTTAAATAAATTCGTTAACCAGTTGATAATATTCCGGCAAATACGAGGCAGTCAACCGCGAGTTTTCTCAAATTGGCAAACACTTCTCTCTGTGGTCGATTGGCAACATTAACCGCGACGTCGTTGTCTGTTGTGCTAGCAACGATAAAACGCGAGGGTCAACGTTCGACAAAAAGGGGAATACTATGACTGACGTTCCAATCATTGCACAAAAGGGTCCGTATCCGGTCGAAGTGACTGAGGGAAAAAACTATTTCTGGTGTGCGTGTGGGCGCTCAAAGAACCAACCGTTTTGCGACAGTTCGCACAAAGGCACAGGGATCTCGCCGGTGAAATATACGGCCACGAAGACTGGAAAAGTATTTTTCTGTGGCTGCAAGCAGTCGTCAAAGATGCCACTTTGCGACGGAACGCATAACAAACTCGATTGATGCTTTCGTTCGCGGGTTTCACGCTGTATACCCTGCCGGTAACTTCCTAACCGAGAGGCATGAAATGGCCAATGTAGTTGTAGTCGGCGCTCAATGGGGCGACGAGGGCAAGGGTAAGATTGTGGACTGGCTGTCCGAGCGCGCCGACGTGATAGCACGTTTTCAAGGCGGGCATAACGCTGGTCACACGCTGGTAATTGACGGCAAGGTTTATAAGTTGTCGTTGCTGCCATCAGGGCTTTTGCGCGAAGGCAAGCTGGCCGTTATCGGTAACGGCGTGGTGTTGGACCCTTGGGCGTTTGTCGAAGAACTGGCCAAGCTGCGTGCGCAGGGCGTTAAGATTGATACACATAACCTGATGATCGCGGAAAACGCCTCGTTGATCCTGCCGATTCACGGTGAATTGGATCGCGCACGTGAAGCGGTGAACTCGATTGCCAAGATAGGCACGACTGGTCGCGGTATCGGCCCGGCTTACGAAGACAAAGTTGGACGTCGTGCGATTCGTGTGGCGGATCTGGCCGACGAAAAGACACTGGACCTTCGGATTGCGCGTTTGCTGACGCACCACAATGCGCTGCGTAATGGTCTGGGTCTGGAAGAAATCGATCCGGTAGCATTGAAAGCACAACTGCTGGAAATCGCGCCGAGCATTCTGCCGTTTGCTGCCCCCGTCTGGAAAGTTCTGAACGAGAAACGCAAAGCCGGTAAACGGATTTTGTTTGAAGGTGCGCAAGGGTCGTTGCTGGATGTGGACTTCGGGACGTATCCATTTGTGACTTCCTCGACCACGACTGCAGGCATGGCGGCGTCCGGTACAGGCGTTGGGCCAGGCGCAATTGATTTCGTTTTGGGCATCGTTAAGGCCTACACAACGCGCGTTGGTGAAGGCCCGTTTGCTTGTGAATTGTTTGACGAGGTTGGCGAACATCTTGGTACTGTTGGACGCGAAAAAGGCACCGTCACGGGCCGCTCGCGTCGTTGCGGCTGGTTTGATGCGGTTCTGGTGCGCCAGACTTGTGCGATTTCCGGCGTGAATGGGATTGCGTTTACCAAGCTGGACGTTTTGGACGGTCTTAAGGAATTGAAAATCTGTGTGGGTTATATGCTGGACGGTGAGCGTCTAGATTATCTGCCGACAGCAGCCGATCAACAGGCACGGGTCGAGCCGATTTATGAAACCATGAAGGGCTGGTCCGAAAGCACAGTTGGTGCGCGGTCGTGGAATGACCTTCCCGCCGAGGCAATCAAATATGTGCGCCGCGTCGAAGAGCTGATCGATTGCCCTGTGGCGATGCTTTCAACCTCGCCAGAGCGTGAAGATACCATCCTTGTAACCGACCCGTTCCAAGACTGATGGCGCTGTCCTACAAAGCTCGTCGCCGCTGGTCGCTGTTCTTGTTGGTCGTATGGTTGCCCGTCTATATCGTGATTGCGATTACGGTATTGGCGCTGATCGGTGACTTGAATAAATACCTAGCGATCATAGTTTATGCAGTACTGGGTGTCGCTTGGGCACTTCCGTTCAAGCCCCTGTTTCAGGGCATCGGCAAAACCGAGGACGGCAAAAAAGAAGTGGAGTGACCGCATGCGTATTCTAACAGTATTGGTTTTGTGGCTGGCTGCCGTGCCAGCAATGGCCGAGGAAATCGGCGAGGTCGATACAGTTTGGAAATTGCTCGGCGCGAACCACAAGATTGTGGTCGAGGTGTTCGACGACCCCAAGGTCGAAGGCGTTAGCTGTTTCGTCAGCCGCGCGAAAACCGGCGGAATCAGTGGATCTTTGGGATTGGCGGAAAACACCAGCGACGCGTCAATCGCGTGCCGCCAAGTCGGTCCGATCAAATTTGTAGCAGAACTTGACGAAGGGGAGGAGGTCTTTGGCCGTCGCTCCTCCATCCTATTCAAACGTATTCAGGTGGTGCGGTTCTTCGATGAAACCCGCAACACGTTGGTTTACTTGACATATTCGGATCGCATAATTGAAGGCTCTCCGAAGAACTCGATCTCGGCGGTGGTGATCCGCCCGTGGGGCGAGTGACCTTAATCCTCGATAGCAAGACCCCGATCACGCTGGTTGGTGGCGGTCCCGTTGAAGCGGGTCTGTTGGCGCAGGCGGTTTCGTATGGTGCAACCGTGGTTGCTGCGGACGGCGGCGTGCACAGGGCGCAGGAACTGGGCGTGACGGTTGATCATGTGATTGGCGATATGGACTCGGTGGATTTGGCGCGCGTGGACGGGCCGCAGATGCATCCGATTGCGGAACAGATGTCTACGGACCTCGATAAATGTCTCCGGTCTTGCGATGCGCCATATTTCATAGGTGTCGGATTTTTAGGCGGGCGGCTCGATCACCAGATGGCGGCCTGCCATAGCCTGGTAGAGGCATCGGACCGTCAGGTGGTTCTGGTCGGGGAAGAAGATTTGTGCTTTCTCGCACCGTTTTCCTTGTCGCTGTATCTACCCATAGGAACGCGCGTTTCGCTATTTCCGATGGGGGAAGTAGAGGGCAATTCGACAGGGTTAAAATGGCCAATCCATGCCTATCAATTTTCACCAGCGTTGATGATCGGCACGTCAAACGAGACTGATGCCGAGAGCGTGGAATTGACGTTCGATCGCCGCCGGATGTTGGTTATCCTGCCCGTAAAATTCCTTCGGGACGTGATTTCGCAAGTGTTTAACGAGTGACGGGGTGTCGTTATTACGGGTCATTTTGCCACGAAAAAAGAGGCGTTCGGTTGAAACCCGCGCCTTATGTATCAGAAATGCTCGGGAAGGGCGTTAGCCCATGATTTTCGGCGGTTTAGGTTGGAAACCGCCAGAGTGCTGAGCGTAAGGAAACCCGCGCCAAAGCCCAACCCTTGAGAATGTTGCTGACATATACCGGTTGTGAATCGGCGCAACGATTGGACAGTTTAGTGCGTCAATGTTGCCAAAAAAAGCAACGGAAAATAACAATTCAATTGGCACGAGTAACCTTGGAACCTCTCGGCCCATCTCGCTCAGTGCTGCAGGTTATACAGCGATATGGTTAATCAAAGATGAAAACCGATTTCTTTCTTTAATAAATACTCAAAACCTGCCCGTTCAACACTCGATAACGTTCACGGCCAATCCGCCAAGCGACGTTTCTTTGTAATTGGTGTTCATATCTAACCCCGTCTGCCGCATGGTTTCGACGCAGGCATCCAGCGAAATCAGGTGGGTCCCGTCACCACGAAGCGCAAGCGACGCCGCAGAGATTGCTTTGATGGCGCCCAGACCGTTGCGTTCTATACACGGGGCTTGAACCAATCCGCCTACGGGGTCACAGGTCATGCCTAGGTGGTGCTCCAATGCTATTTCGGCGGCATTTTCAACCTGCGCTGGCGTGCCCCCCATTACGGCGCAGAAACCGGCGGCGGCCATGGCGGCAGCGGATCCGATCTCGCCTTGGCAACCGACCTCGGCGCCTGAAATCGAGGCGTTATTTTTGATCATCCCGCCGATCGCAGCTGCGGTCAGTAAGAAGTCGTTAATCTTTGTGCGCGATGCTCCTGGAACATGGTCGAGGTAGTATCGAATCGTGGCGGGTAGAACACCTGCCGCCCCGTTAGTGGGGGCCGTCACGACTTGACCACCAGCGGCGTTTTCCTCGTTTACGGCAATCGCGTAGACGGAGATCCAGTCGTTTATTGTGTGGGGTGCAAACACGTTTGCGCCACGCTCGTTTAGTAATGCTTCGTGAATCGATTTGGCGCGACGTTGGACATTCAGGCCGCCGGGCAACGTTCCGTCAGTTAAAAGCCCACGCGCGATGCAGGTTTCCATTACGTGCCAGATACGGGCGAGGCGGTCGTTGAAGGATTGTGCGTCAGCGTGCGTCAGCTCGTTTTGCAATTTCATCTGCGCGATGGATTTGCCAGATTTGCCGGCCATTTGCAGCATTTCGCGGGCGTTGTGGAAGGGATACGGCACACCGATTTGTTCTTCGGCGGACCCATCTTGCGCGTCCATTTCCTTGGCCGTCAGGATGAACCCACCGCCAACGGAGAAGTATGTTTCGCTCAAGTAAAGGTTTCCAGCCGTGTCGTACGCCGAAAGGATCATGCCGTTAGGGTGGCCGTCCAGTGGCAGGCCAAAGTCGAAATG
>JAGLUD010000040.1 GCA_023134935.1 Paracoccaceae bacterium
CCCAGACCAGTCCACGTGCATTTAAGCGAGCGGGAATCGTCGGCATTGGTTGCCATTAACAATGCTTTGCTTTTGCTGGGAATCATCGGAGGCCTCCATCTATCTGATTAACTATTCGTTAAGTAATGCTAGACCCGCGTTCGGTTTGATTGCAAGCCACGATTGCGCGACGATTTCGTGAAGGCACAAAAAAACCGCGCCGAAACGCGGTTTTTCCGTTATTTTTAGGCGATTAGCCGCCGATTGTTGCTAGATACGCAATTACGTCAGCGCGATCAGATTCGCTTTTCAAACCAGCGAACGACATTTTCGTGCCCGGTGCGAAATCCTTAGGACGTTTCAAGAAGGCGTCCAATTGTGCCGGTGTCCAGTTGCCGCCAATACCCGCAAGAACTTCGGAGAATTTGAAATCTACCGATGCAATGCCGCGATCAACTATGCCGTAAAGGAACGGGCCAGTAGCATTCGCGCCGTCTTCAAGCTTGTGACAGGCTTTACATTTTTTGAAAACTTTTTCGCCCGACGCAAGATCAGCAGCAGCGTACAGTTCGTCGAACGTTGGTTCAGCTTCCGCCTCGGCTGCTTCGCCTTCAGCTGCGTCACCCTCGGAAGATGCCATTTCAGTCGCTGTTTCTTCGACTTCAATCATATAGGCTGCTTCGGTATCGCCGTGGCCACCCGGGTGATAAATCACCTCGGCACCCCATTTAACCAATAGGAAAATCAAGAGGCTGCCGCAAACGCCGCCGACGATCTTTGTTGCTGTCATCGTATCCATAAGTGTTTTCACCTTATCTATGGGCGGGGCTGCGCCCCCTTAATATGCTGTGGAGTGTTCTAGCCGCTTCCCCTATGCTTTTGCAAGGTATAGAAGCGCGACGAAACGACCGATCTAGGATGTAACTGATGACAAATGTAATTTCTTTCCAAGGTGAGCCGGGCGCGTACTCCCATCAGGCATGCGTAGAGATGTTTCCAGACATGGAAGCGTTGCCGTGCAACACCTTTGAAGGCGCGGTTGCAGCGGTCAAAGAAGGGCGTGCGGAATTGGCGATGCTGCCGGTCGAAAACTCGACTTACGGGCGGGTTGCGGACATCCACCATTTGCTGCCGGAAACGGGTTTGCACATCATTGGCGAGCATTTCGTGCGCGTTCACATCAACCTGATGGTTGTTCCGGGCACCAAGCTGGAACAGGTCAAACACGCGATGAGCCATACGGTTCTTCTGGGGCAGTGTCGTTCGTTCTTGAAGAAACATTCGATTTTGCCCCGCACTGGCGTGGACACAGCCGGTTCCGCGAAACAGGTGGCTGAGGATGGCAATCCCGAAATGGGGGCGCTGGCGTCAGAACTGGCAGGTTCCATCTACGGATTGGAAACTTTGGCCGAGAATATCGAAGACAACCAGCACAACACCACCCGCTTTCTGGTCATGGCACCGGAACCCAAACGCCCGACTGGCGATGATCTTATGACGACTTTCGTATTTCAGGTCCGCAATATTCCCGCCGCGCTTTACAAGGCCATGGGCGGGTTTGCGACCAACAGTGTGAACATGGTGAAGCTGGAAAGCTATATGGTCGACGGCAACTTCACCGCCACGCAGTTCTACGCGGATATCGAGGGCCACCCCGGCGACCCCGCCGTTGATCGTGCGTTGGAAGAGCTGGGCTATTTCACAACGCATTTGGATATTCTGGGTGTGTATCCGAGGGATGGGTTTAGGACGTCGGTTTAGGGGGGCTTCAGGGTAATCCTTATCACAGTGCATTCGCGTATCATGCCGCAGCGCAAAAGTTTGCTGCGAGCCCATATTGACCTGATGTAAGTACTCTTGAGTAATAGAGTATCAGCTTATTTCAACCCCATCACAACGTTGACTGCATCGGGATATACAATCTGGTCCCCTACGATGTGATCTCTAAGTGTATGCGCAACGTTGGCGATAAGTGCTTCTTTTTCCTCATCGGGAAGACTGTAAAAAGATTCTGCTATTGGCATTGAACCGAGATGTAGCGGAACAAATTCTGCGGCCAAAGGAACTTTGATTGACAATTCTTGGCGAATAACCGCAACTTTTTGAAATCCGGCTTCTGACAATGCTTGTGTTAGAATTTTCGCTGACGGAGTCTCACGTTGGCTGCGCTGTACTTTGGCAATATCGGGCGAGATGAATTTTTCGACAGCCGAGCAGATCGCTTTGGTATAGGTACTGTGTCCATCCCATACAGACATCGCGATACGCCCCTCAGGTGCAAGCACACGTTGAAACTCTTTTAAAGCGGCGGGCTTATCGGGGAAGTAGTGGTACCCGTGTTGAGATATGATGGCGTTGATAGTGTTAGATGCTATTCCGGTTCCTGCAACATCGCCTTCCATCCATGTAATATCCATTTCTGGTGCGAGTTCATGTGCCTTCCCAAGCATACTTGCGTTGATATCCAGCCCTATTACGCTACCGTTCGCCCCGACGTCCAGCTTAGCAAGCCGAGTTGTGACACCCGTACCACAAGCTACATCCAAAACGGATTCTCCCGCGTTCAGTGAAACCAGTTTCAACAGCTCATCGGCCCATCGTCCCATCCACAGCGG
>JAGLUD010000400.1 GCA_023134935.1 Paracoccaceae bacterium
ACATTCATATGCCCGTTATAATCGATCCACTCCGCAGGAACTTCACGTTCGGGCATGTTTACCGGCGCATCATACGTGGCGTCGTGTCCTTCAAATGCTGACATTTTGCACTTTCCTTAGATTTTCCACGACACTACTGTGACCACAAACCGGAGGGAACCCCCATGAGCATAGAAGCCGCAATCAAAGCCTTACAATCTGCCTACGGCGATCAAGTTTCGGTCAATTCATCCGTTCTAGACGCCCACGGCCAGAATGAAGCCTACTTCCCCATCACCCCCCCTGACGCCGTAGTTTTCCCAAACTCCACCGCCGAAGTATCCGAGATCGTCAAAATTTGCGCCGCCAACGAATGCCCGATCATCGCCTACGGCACAGGCACTTCACTGGAAGGCCACCAACTTGCCATTCGCGGCGGTATCAATCTCGATATGTCCAACATGAACGCCGTATTAACGGTGCACGCCGAAGACATGGACGTCGTCGTCCAACCTGGCGTGACCCGCGAGCAATTGAACGAGGAACTCCGCGCCACCGGCCTGTTCTTCCCAGTAGACCCCGGTGCGAACGCCTCAATTGGCGGCATGACAGCCACCCGCGCTTCCGGCACAACCGCTGTTCGATACGGCACAATGCGCGAAAATGTTATGGCCTTAGAAGTAGTTATGGCCGATGGCCGCATCATCCGCACTGGCACCCGTGCCCGTAAATCCTCTGCCGGATATGACCTCACAAAACTGTTCGTAGGTTCCGAAGGCACGCTCGGGATCATCACAGAAATCACCCTACGCCTACAAGGCCAACCCGAAGCGGTCTCGGCCGCCACATGCAGCTTTCCCGACATAGAATCCGCCGTAAACACTGTCATCACAACCATCCAGATGGGCATCCCAATGGCGCGAATAGAATTTGTCGACGAAATGATGGCTCGCGGATTTAATCTACATTTCAAGACTGAACTACCCGAACTTCCACATCTTTTTGTGGAATTTCATGGATCAGAACAAGGCGTTAAAGAGCAGGCTGAATCGTTCGGAGAGATCGTCGCTGACATGGGTGGAAGTGATTTCAACTGGTCCAGCAAGCCCGAAGACAGAAACGCTTTATGGAAAATGCGGCATAATGCGTATTACGGCATGAAAGCGTTGGCCCCCGATTGGAAGGCGCTTCCTACGGATGTGTGCGTACCTATCAGTAACTTGGCCGAAGCCGTGAAGCTGGCGCGTGAAGAAAGTGAACGGCTCGATTTGACCATGTCGACTGTCGGCCATGTCGGCGATGGGAACTTCCACGCAACGATCAATTTTGACCCTGATGATTCCGAGCAGGTATCGCGCGTACACAAGTTCATCCACAACCTGAACCATTTCGCACTCGAACTTGGCGGAACCGTCACAGGTGAACACGGTGTTGGAATTGGCAAAATGAAATACATGGCCGAGGAACACGGCGATGCTCTTCAAATCATGGTTGATATCAAGAAAACCCTCGACCCGAAAAACATCATGAATCCGGGTAAAATGTTACCGTCAAATTAACGCGTAGCAGGCCCAAGTGTTGCGATCTCTTCAGAAACCGCGTCCCCTGACTCGACTTCAGGTGTCTGCAGGATCATCGGATCAGCAGGCTCTTCAGTTGTCACCGGACTGAATGCGGGTTCTTCATACGTTTCGATGTTTTCGCGACGGAAGATAAGCAGGCTAAGATATTTCTCGGCTGTTTTGCCCATTATACCGGACTTTTCATCCACTGGCAGTGTTTCTGCGCGAAAATACTCCCAGCCATCGGCAGATTGCGTATTTATCACGTCGGTTAAAGTCTGCGCATACCGGTTATCCGCACCCTTAACACCCTTTATTTTCAACGCCTTACGAGGCGCACAAATGGTTTTGTATTCAAAAGTCGACATGGTCTCTCCCAACTCGAGTTGATCTGGCCTAGCTTACTCGATTCCCAACTTCGCGCGAATAATCTCGTTAACAGCTTTCGGATTGGCCTTGCCTCCGGTCGCCTTCATTACTTGCCCTACGAACCAGCCAGCCATGCTCGGCTTCGCTTTCGCCGCTGCAACTTTGTCGGGGTTCGCGGCCATAACTTCATCCACGGCCGCTTCAATCGCGCCGGTATCCGTCACCTGTTTCATGCCACGCGCTTCGACTATCTCGGCAGGGTCACCACCTTCAGTCCAGACAATTTCGAACAATTCCTTGGCAATCTTGCCTGAAATGTCCCCTTTGGTGATCAAATCCAGAACACCACCCAATTGCGTTGCAGAAATCGGTGATTCTTCGATCGAATGGTCTTCTTTATTCAAACGCCCGAACAATTCGTTAATGACCCAGTTCGCCGCCATCTTGCCGTCACGCCCTTTGGCAACGGTTTCAAAATACGTGGCATTGGCAACATCCGCCGTCAAAACGCCAGCGTCATACTCGGTCATGCCGTAATCAGAAACGAACCGCGCTTTCTTGTCGTCCGGCAACTCCGGCAGACCTGCCGCAATGCTATCGACCCAAGACTGCTCAATCTCAAGCGGCAGCAAATCAGGGCAAGGGAAATACCGGTAATCATGCGCTTCTTCTTTGGACCGCATGGACCGCGTTTCACTTTTCACCGGATCATACAAACGGGTTTCTTGATCGATGGTTCCACCATCTTCAATGATCGCAATCTGGCGCTTCGCCTCGTGGTCAATCGCCTGCTGAATGAACCGCATAGAGTTCATATTCTTGATTTCGCACCGCGTGCCCAAAATCGAGAAATCATTGTCGCTAGCACGGAACTTTTCATAGGTTCCAGCCTTACAAACCGACACATTCACGTCTGCGCGCATCGAGCCTTCTTGCATATTTCCATCACAAGTGCTCAAATAACGCAGGATTTGACGCAGCTTTCGAACATATTCAGCCGCTTCCTCTGGCCCACGAATATCTGGTCGCGAAACGATCTCCATTAGGGCAATACCCGTCCGGTTCAGGTCCACGAAAGACATTTCGGGGTCCATATCATGCACAGATTTACCCGCGTCTTGTTCAATATGAATCCGCTCGACCCGCACCTTGCGCGCCACACCCGGTTCCATATCGACAAGGATTTCACCCTCGCCAACGATAGGGTGATATAGCTGCGAAATCTGGTAACCTTGCGGCAAATCGGGGTAGAAATAGTTCTTACGATCGAACCGCGAATAAAGGTTGATTTCAGCCTTCAAACCCAGCCCCGTACGCACCGCTTGCTCAACACAAAATTCGTTGATCACCGGCAGCATGCCCGGCATCGCCGCGTCTACTAGTGAAACATTGGAATTAGGCTCGGCACCGAATTTGGTCGAGGCACCCGAAAACAGTTTCGACTTCGACGAAACCTGAGCATGCACCTCCAGCCCGATCACGACTTCCCAGTCGTCTTTCGCACCAGCATAGATCTTCGGTTTAGGTTCGGTATAGGCAAGCTCGGTCATTGCGTTTTGTCCGCTTAAAATAAGGTCAATGTCTTCTACGCAACCACGCCCACAGGGGCAAGGCCTACGACAATATCCGCCCAACGATTTCCGAGGCGTTCTTCGACAGGCCTTCAGTATCCTGAACCCGCTGCAACGCCGCCTTCATTTTGGCTTGGCGTGCCGGATCATATTGCCCCATAGACGAAAACACCGTGCACATGCCGGCCGTGGTCTGCGGGTTGTGCGGATCAAGCGTGATGATCCAATCGGCCACGAATTCGTATCCAGCCCCGCTTTCACCATGAAAGCCCGCAGGGTTTCCCCCAGCAAATGCCCCGATCAGCGAACGGAACCGGTTAGGGTTTTTCCATTCGAAATCAGCATGTTTAGACAGGTTTTGTACCACCTCAACCGCGCGTTCTGGCGGTGTAGCAACAGCCTGCACCATAAACCATTTATCAATCACAAGCTTTTCATGTTTCCACTGCTCGAAAAACGCGGCCAACGCCTCGTCCGCTTGTCCAGCCGCGACCAGCGCACCCAGCGCAGACAACTGTTCGGTCATGTTATCCGCATCCGCATACTGTTGTTTCGCCACATTCGCATCAGGGTCCAACAATGTCATCAACGACAACGCTCGCGAGCGCAACGCCCGCACGCCAGCCGCCTTCGCATCAGGCGTATATTCCCCCTCAACATTCATCCCTGCATATAAAGCAGGCAAATCGCCAGCCATTTCGCCAGCCAACGCCGTGTCCAACATCCGCCGCGCTGTGTGAATCGCCAACGGATCGGGAACACCACCCTTGGCAACGATATCGCCCGCAATCACGCTTTCGTCCGGCAACGTAATCGCCAGGGCGCGGAACGCAGGGTCTAAGTCGCCATCCGAAGCGACCTTTTTCATAGCCGCAAGGAATGTCGCATCAGGGTCATTCGCGCCATCAGCCAAACGCATGAGGATATTCAGCGCATAATTCCGCCCTGCCTCCCATTTGTTAAACTGGTCCGTGTCGTTGGCCAGCAAAAAAGCATACTCTTCATTCGATACGTCCCGCTCAACATTCACAGGGGCCGAGAAATCCCGCAAGATTGATGGAATCGGACGTTCACGAAGATCATCGAACGTAAAGGTTACGGATTCCTTATCAAGTTCCAGAATCTTCGTCGCCGTCGCCTCCGACCCATCAGGATATAGCAGCCCGACACCAACTGGAATCAACCTCGGCAGCTTTTCATCTTGCCCCGGCGTCGGTGCCGTCGCCTGCGTCAACGTCAGCGAATAAACGCCATCCGCCCAATCGTCCGTCACCGAAACCTTCGGCGTTCCCGCGCTGGAATACCACAGCTTGAACTGCGTTAGATCTCGCCCGGTTGCATCCTCGAAAACCGTCAACCAATCCTCGATTGTACAAGCCTGCCCGTCATGCCGATCAAAATACAAATCGAGCGCCTTGCGATACCCGTCAGCCCCAACCAACCGCGGTAGCATTCCCACGACTTCGGCACCTTTGTTATATACCGTAGAAGTATAGAAGTTGTTGATTTCAATATACTCTTCTGGACGAGGTGCATGTGCCAATGGCCCTGCATCTTCCCTAAATTGATAGGTCCGTAACTTTTGCACTTCTGCAATACGCTTGACCGAAGGGTCCCGCATATCGCTTGAAAATTGCTGGTCGCGAAATACCGTCAGACCCTCTTTTAGGCACAATTGAAACCAGTCGCGGCATGTAATCCGGTTGCCGGTCCAGTTATGGAAATATTCGTGTGCGATAACGCTTTCGATGCGCTCATAATCTGAATCCGTCGCGGTTTCTGGACTAGCTAAAACAAGCGCCGAGTTGAAAATATTCAGCCCTTTGTTTTCCATCGCCCCCATGTTGAAATCATCCACCGCAACGACGTTGAATATATCAAGGTCATACTCGCGACCATATTCTTCTTCGTCCCACTTCATCGACCGGACCAGCGAATCCATCGCGTATGCACACTTGTTTTGATCGCCATCACGTACGTAAATTTTCAACGCGACTTCGCGCCCGGAAACAGTCGTGAACGTATCATCATAAGACACCAAATCGCCCGCCACCAACGCGAACAAGTACGCAGGCTTCGGCCACGGGTCATGCCACTCAACCCAACGTTCGCCACTGCTTATGGGGTTGCCATTCGACAGCAATACAGGCTGGTCGCTTTCAATACGAACCGTGAAAACGGTCATTACATCGGGACGGTCGGGATAGAACGTAATCTTGCGAAATCCTTCGGCCTCGCATTGCGTACAGTACATGCCGCCGGACATATACAGCCCATCCAAAGACGTATTCGCCTCGGGATTAATCTCCGTTTCACACTCCCAAACGAACCGATCCGACAACATCGCGGCAGGCAATGTCAGCCCCTCAATGTCCGGCGTGACAGCCACATCAACACCATCGATTTTGGCTGAAATCAGCTCAAGTTCCTGTCCATCCAGCCGCAAATCCCCTCCTGCGTTTGCCGGATTTGTTACAAACGTAATCCGCGCCTTAACCCGCGTTTTGGTCGCGTGGAGGCTAAAGGTCAGATGCACATCCTCCACCAGATAGGGTAGGGGCTGATATTCAGAAAGGCGGATGGTTTGGTCTTGCATGAAATTCTCCAAATAGGTTTGCCACAACCTATGCTCTTGAACGGCGGCTGCAAGTGCAAGTTTAGGGAACCAAGCGTAACCCGGATCCGAAGCTCAAAAGGTTAACGAAATTGTATGTACGGGTTGTGTACGCTTTGTGCACGGGTTGTGTACACGAAAAACACG
>JAGLUD010000401.1 GCA_023134935.1 Paracoccaceae bacterium
GATGATGGATCGACGAAACCCGCGATGGCCAATAGCAATGTGGATTTCCCCCCGCCTGACGGGCCGATAATGGCGGTAGTTCCGTGTCCAATTGTCAAATCAGCACGCAGAGAAAAATCAGTCTGCTGGATAAGTAGCTTTTCAAGTTTGATGTCCAAGGCGACCTCCGCGATCAAAAAGCCAGAATAGTGTCAGCGTAAGAGCAACCAATACCAGAGCAACACTGGCCGCCTCGTCCATGCGATACGCCCCCATCAACCGATACATGATTAAGGGTAATGTTTCGACGTCTGGAGGGGCAAACAGCGTGATAACACCCAGATCGCCCATCGACAACGCTGCCGCTAAGCCCGTCGAAAATCCTAAAGGCTGGCGAATGGCTGGCCATGTGGTTAGGCGAAAACGGCTCCAACCGCGCATATCAAGACTGCTTGTCAGCCTCCCGTAAGTCTCGCGGTTGTGCTGCAATGCGGGCAGCAATGCTCGCAATGCAAGCGGAAGGCTGATGGCGGCGTTAACCAATGCGGTGACGGGCAACGCAAGGGCGAACGGGTCGGCAATCGGATGAATGATGATAAACAACCCTGTGCCCAAAACGAATGGTGAGGCGGCGAGCGTTAACAACCCTGCCCCCTCGATCATTGAGGACATCTTATTGTGTTGGCTTTTCAGCCTGTCGATAAACCCAGCCAGTGCCAATGCAAGCAGCACGGACAGGCTGGCCGAAAACAGTGCAACCGTCAGGCTGTTAAGGATGGCCGGCCATATGGTGACAGGCAGGCTTGTTAGTGCGGGAAGACCTCGGCCGATGACAGCGAGAAGTGGTGCGCCGAGGAACCCGGTGACAGCGAACAGAACCAGCCCATCTTGCCAAAGCATCAATTTGGAGGAAACGTCCCAGCGCTGCGTCACTGCAGACAATCCACCGCCAAATGCAACTGGCACAGCCGCGCGTAGCGACCAAAAGGCAATGATCGCGCAGATAACAAACTGGATCAGTCCCAGTGTGGCCGCCTTTCCTAAATCGAATTCGAACCGCACCGCTTGATAAATCGCCAACTCAACCGTCGTTGCCTTGGGCCCGCCGCCTAGAGTTAGCGCGACAGCAAAACTGGTGATACATAGGAGGAAAACCAGCAGGAATGCACCCGGCAACATGCTTCGCAGCATCGGTAGTTCTAACCGCAAGAATACGTCTTTGGGCGACATGCCCAGTTGCGCGCTTAGTCGGAAGTGTTCGACAGGAATACGCCCCCAGCCCTGTAATATAAGGCGCGTTACCAGCGGTAAGTTGAAGAATACATGTGCCAGCAAGACCCCTGACAGACCATAGATGTTCAACCGCTCCGCACCGACGGATTGTAATATCTGCGATACAAACCCCGAGCGCCCCCAAATGGCCAGCAATCCGAAAATGGCGACGATAACCGGCAGTAAGAACGGCGCCCCGAGTAGGGTGATCAATACCGAACGCCCGCGAAAGGATCGGCGCGCCAGTGCGCGGGCGACGGGAATTGCCAACACGACACTGATGCCAGCTGATAAACCGGCCTGAAAAAGCGTAAATCGAACGGCAGCCCAGTCGGCGCTGGTTAATGTGGCCGACGTGCCGGACCTTAGCGAGAGTGCCACCAGCGGGCCAACCACCAGCAGCGCCACAAAAAGCAGCGCTGCCAGACCCGACCAGCGGATCGCAGGGCTTATTTGCTGAGGGCGGATAACCATTCGGCTAATGCCTCTTTGCGTATGGCTTCGACTTCATCAATCGGAATCAGCAGAGCTTCTTCCGGCTGGTTTTCTGCGACAAACCCATCTGGCAAACCGTTTGAGGGCAGGATCGCCGGATACATCCAGTTGGTCGTCGGGATTATGGTTTGGAAAGTGTCTGACATCATGAATTCCAGAAAATCATCCGCAAGCTGCCCGTGTTCTGATCCAGCAACTTTAGCGGCGACTTCAATTTGCATGTAGTGCCCCTCCTCAAAAATTGCGGCCGCTTTAGTGTCGTCCTCTTCGGCAATCAAATGATAAGCTGGCGACGTTGTATAGCTCAGCACCATGTCGGCCTCGCCCTCAAGGAACATGCCGTAAGCCTCTGACCAACCTTTGGTCACGGTGACTATTCGTGGCGACAATTCTTCCCACGCTTCGGCAGCCCCGTTACCATAGATTTCCTTCACCCAAAGTAACAAACCTAGCCCGGGGGTCGAACTTCGCGGGTCTTGAATAATGATGCTTATATCACTTTTGCGCAGCTGATCGAAGCTGGTGGGTGCATCCGGCAATTGCGTTTTATCGTAAATAAACGCAAAATACCCCCAGTCATAAGGCAAGAATACATCGTCCGACCACACGACAGGTAGATCCAAATCTGAAGGAATGCCGTTATGTGGTGCGAACATATCGGTGGCCTTGGCATTCGCGATTAAGCTTGTATCCAACCCCAAAACGACATCCGCTTTTGTGCGTGCGCCTTCCAGCTTCAGTCGCGATAAAAGTGCCGCGCCGTCGCCAGCACCGACGAACACAAGATCGCATCCGCAAGTTTCTTCGAAAGCGGCCTCGACCGCGGGGCCAGGGCCCCAATCAGACACGAAGCTGTCGTAGGTGTAGACCGTTAAGGTCGGAGTTTCAGCCCAAGTAGCACCACCAAAGGTGACTAGGGCCGCAGCGAGAAGGGATCGTTTCATATGGTCCTCCAATTACTGCGACGCATGAGATAGGAGGAACGGTTGCCCGTTGCACCTTCCCTACGCCGGCATGATCCGGTTCAGGTTCAACGGGTTCGCATTTTTGCGTCTCAGCCATTTCTGACCCCCCGAGGCAGCGCCGACACTAGCTTTAACCGCCAGAATTGCAAGGGGTGTGATTAAAAGGGCTTTTTACGCAGCTTGGCTTGCGGTATTGAACAGGTAAAGGAGTTAGCACCATGTCCATGAATTCATTCGGCCATCTGTTTCGTGTAACCACTTGGGGCGAAAGCCACGGTCCTGCCTTGGGTGCGGTGGTTGACGGCTGCCCGCCGAATGTGCCGCTGACGGCTGAAATGTTGCAGCACTGGCTGGACAAACGTAAACCGGGGCAAAACAAGTTCACGACACAACGGCAAGAGGCCGATCAAGTCGAGATTTTGTCCGGTGTGTTTGAGGGGAAGACGACGGGTACACCGATTCAGTTGATGATCCGCAATACGGATCAGCGATCCAAGGATTATGGCGACATTCACGAAAAATTCCGGCCCGGACATGCGGATATCACCTACTTCCAGAAATACGGTAACCGCGACCATCGCGGTGGTGGCCGATCCAGCGCACGTGAAACGGCGGCACGCGTCGCGGCTGGTGGTGTGGCACGTGAGGTTCTCAAATCGCTGCTCCCCGAATTGAAAATCACCGGTTATATGGTGCAAATGGGGCCACACAAAATTGATCGTGATAATTTCGATTTGGCGGAAATAGAGGCGAACCCATTCTGGACTCCAGACGCAGAAATGGCTGCAAAATGGGATGAATATTTGTCCGGCTTACGCAAATCTGGCAGTTCAGTTGGTGCCGTAGTCGAGGTTATTGCCTCGGGTCTGCCCGCGGGCGTTGGCGCACCAGTTTATGCTAAGTTGGACACGGAAATTGCCACTGCGATGATGTCGATAAACGCCGTAAAGGCCGTCGAGATTGGTGCGGGGATGGATGCCGCCACGCTGACAGGTGAAGAAAATGCTGATGAGATTACGATGGGGCCAGATGGGCCGATTTATTCCAGCAATCATGCAGGCGGTATTTTGGGTGGTATTTCGACGGGGCAGGATGTGGTTTGCCGGTTCGCGGTTAAACCAACGTCGTCAATTCTGACTCCGCGGAACACGATCACTAAATCGGGCGAGAATACCGAGATCATTACCAAGGGTCGCCACGATCCATGTGTAGGAATTCGTGCGGTTCCGGTTGGCGAGGCGATGATGGCATGCGTGTTGTTGGATCAGGTCCTGCTGCATCGCGGGCAGATCGGTGAAAATCAGGGACATATTGGTTAAAGGATAAAATGATGGAATGGTTTACAGATTTATTGGTTAACGTTTTCTTTGCAGCGGCGATATTGGTCGGTGCGGTATGGTTATCAGGTTTCGTTGGAAGCCAACTTCGTGCCCTTGGCAAACAATACGAAGAACTGGACGAGACACTGTTTGGGTTTCTAGCCAGCATTGCACGTTACACAATCCTGATTTTTGCAACTATTTTTGTACTCGCTCGCTTTGGGGTGCAGACAACTTCGTTGGTGGCGCTGGTCGGTGCGGCCGGTTTGGCCATCGGTCTGGCGTTACAAGGCACGCTGTCCAACCTAGCGGCTGGCGTCATGTTGTTGGGGTTTCGGCCCTTCAAAATTGGCGATTACATTACGGCGGCTGGCGAATCCGGTACCGTAAACTCAATTAGACTGTTCACCGTCGAACTCGTCACGCCTGATAACGTGCAGGTCACGATCCCTAACGGGGACATTTGGGCATCTTCGATCACGAACTACTCGGTTTACGACACGCGTCGCGCCGAATGGGTTTTCGGGGTTTCCTACGATTCCGACCTGAAGAAGGCCGAGAAAATTCTGCACGAACTAATCGAAGCGGATGACCGGTCCCACATGGAACCGGCACCGTTCGTTAAGGTAACGAACCTAGGTGACAGCTCGGTCGATTTCACAGTGCGCGTTTGGTGTGATCGCTCCGACCACTGGAATTTCAAATGTGACATGACCCGTGCGGTCAAGGACGCGTTCGACAAGGGTGGGATTGATATTCCGTACCCGACTGTCACACAAATTCAGGTTTCGAACTAAACCAACCCTGCGCACCGCTGGACTTCTTCGTCACCCATGAATAATTCCTGACCAAGGAATTCATCGGCATCTGGTGTGCACATCCACGCGATCGCTTGCGCAGGCCATTCCGGTTTGTAATGGTCTGACGGATCCATCTGGCTGACTGGATTAATCCCAGACGCTTTGATCGCCGACTGCATATATGTCGCGACCGTTCCCGGGCGAAACCCGAGGAATCGGATATGATCGTTTTCATGCTCCAACTGCACGTTGTTTAATAACATCGCAGTCGCCGCTTTGGCCGCGCAGTAATGGCTCCAACCTTCCAACGGGGAATGTGCTGCGCCCGAACTTATATTGATAATGGTACCACTTTGTTGTTCCTGCATGACTGGTAACACCGCGCGCAATCCATTGTACGCACCAATCAAATTGATCTGAACCGCGTGCGTCCAGCTTGCCGGGTTTGATGTGGCCAGCGGGCCGATTGGGTCAATTACGCCAGCATTTGCAACGAAAATGTCCAGCTTGCCGTAGGTATCAATGCATTTCGCGACAGTGCGTTCCATCGCCTGATAGTTGGATACGTCACAGGCAACTGCAACTGCGTTGCCACCACCCTCGCGAATTCTTGCAGCATTAGATTCAATTTGATCAACTGTACGCGCCGCGAGCACCACCGAAGCGCCGGCCTTGGCCAATGTAACGGCCGTTGCCGCGCCGATGCCACGGCTAGCACCTGTGATAATTGCAACTTTTCCGGACAAATCGTGCATGGAACCTCCATTGAATTTTTGTAATTCTGGGCTGGGACTGAGCAATAATCAACCCATGTGAAAAATTTACCCGCCGTAACTTCGCACAAGCGCGCCCGCTAGTAAGGTCCATCCGTCAGCAATAACGAAAAAGGCCAATTTGAACGGCAATGAAACGACTGCTGGGGGAACCATCATCATGCCCATCGACATCAGAACAGCGGCGATGATTAGGTCGATCAATAGAAACGGAAGAAAGATTAAGAAACCAACTTCAAACCCCCGCTGGATTTCCCCCAACAGGAAAGACGGCAGTAAAATCGACAGTGGAACGTCTTGATCCGTTGCAACTTGCGTTGGTGATATGTCTATCATCATGGATAATGTTTCCGCCGAAACGCGGGACTCCATGAAAAC
>JAGLUD010000402.1 GCA_023134935.1 Paracoccaceae bacterium
GCTTGGGTGAATACCGGCTCCATCACGAACCAGGTTAGGAACATTGCAAGGCTGACAATCATCATATTAGGCGGCGCTTGTTGCACGCCAATTGCTTGGCGCAAAATTGACAGTACGGTCACCATGAACGGGAAGCAGGTCAGCATTATAGCCAGCCCCGGCGCGAGGCTGAGGACTGTTAATAGCACAAACAGTTGCACGGTCCGTAGTGACAATGAATCGCCACCTATGTCTATCGACAGGTCTTGCGCGACGGCCGGTTCGACCCACACTGCGGCCAAAATGAAAGTGGCGAGGGTGGGCAGAAAACCGTGTCCGAGGCGCAAAAATTTACACACCATTGGAAAGATCGGCGACCTCCGTTAACCGAACACCCAAGTGCTCACCTTCTTCGCTAACTTCCTCTAGCTCCCCACGTGCGACCAGCCTGTCACCTACGTAAATATCCACGGGGTCTTCGATGCGACTGTCCAATTGCAGCACCGATTCTTTTTCCAATTTGATTAGCTCTGACAGCGCCAGCCGAGCTTTCCCAACCGAGACGGTCACCTCGATCTGCACCCCCATTAACGATTTGCTTCGCAAGTTTGATATGGCGTCCGAGTTATTTTCGACAATCCCCGAAGCGGCGTCTTGCTCGTTAGTTGGCATGTTGAAAGTCCATTTCTGGCAGTTGATTTACTTCGTTAAAAAATCCGTCAATTGCAGCTATTGCAGCAGCAGAAGCTGCGTCTAAATCGATAAGGTCGAATCCCCCACTCCAATTGACGCGGGCTTGCGTGGGCTGCAGCATCGGGTCTTCGGAAATTCCAACCGCCGGATTGCTGCCCTCCAGCATCTCGGTGATATAGCTACCCATACCGGAGGGCACGAATACCGTTAACGTGTCGTCCGGCGCGCGAATTGCTGCCTCTTCCGCGATTTTGGCGATTTCGGCTGACAATCCGGCATTGCCTAGTGCAGGGGCCATGGCTTTGGCCAAGGATTCGATCAACGGGCGCAGGGACGTTAGTGCCAATCGATGCGCTTCCGCACGAGCGAAAAAAGTGTCGCCGATGACCTCTTGAATGCGAGACAGGCATCTAGATTGTTCTGACGAAAAAGCCTCGGATGCGGCTGATGCCCCGTCGCGTATTCCGGCCTCGAATGCTTCTTTTCGAATGGCCTCGATTTCTTCACCGCTCACTAGCTTTGTGCCGGGTTCCGAATGATGCACGTAGGCGAACTTTTCAAGTCGTATGGATGCCATCAAGTGACCTGCTCTTTCTGATTTTGCGCCTCGGTTTCGATCCAGTTACGCAGAAGGTGTCCGGATTCCTCAGATCGCTTCGCGATCGTTTCGCGTAGTATTTCAACCGGATCTTTGGGTGCATTTTCGAGTGCGGGCACCTCAGAAAACTCCGTTAACGCCCCCGCCGTCCCATAACCAGCGGTACCGCCAAGTGCGGTCATCGGCGCCATCGGCAATTGATCTAATTGTTGTGCTGGGTTGGTTAATATCGGCTTAACAACGAACAACCCCAGCGCCAATGTGACAAGCGCGAGCGCCGCCATCTGCAGTATCACTGGAAGATTGAACGCATAACCTGAAAGAAATCCACCGCTGACCATCGTACCTAGAACCGGAGGCGCGGGGAATTGCATGGTTTCAATGGTAATTACGTCGCCGCGTTCGGCGTTGAAACCGACAGCGGATTGCACCAAAGCCTGAAATGCCGCGATCTCTGCGCCCGAACGCGGTTCAGTTGATGTTTCACCATTCGTACCAATAACGGTTTCATGGTTTATCAACACAGCCACGCTGACGCGGGCGATATCACCCGGACGATGAACGCGCTCACGCACCGTTTCGGATATTTCGTAGTTGACCCGCTCGCGCGATTGCGATTGGCTTCTACTATTCTGTCCGCCGCCCGCGCTATCGCCAGTGTCTGGCAGATTGGAGGCGACCGTTACGGCTCCGCTTGCTCCGCCAGCGCTAGACTCGGTGTTGGTCTCGCTGTCAGAGCTTATCGGAACTGACCGCTCTGGGTCCAAAATGCGTTCGGTGATCGTTTCACTCTCTGTCCTCGCCTCGATCATCACCTCTACAACCGCGTTTCCGGCACCGACGCGGGCGGTCAGCAAGCGCGCCACGTTCTCGCGCAATTCTTGTGCGCGAACATCCAGCCCGCCAGTGCCAGCACCTTGGTTGGTGGGTGCCCCAGGGTGCAAAATGACGCCATATTCGGTATCAATAACGGCAACTTGTTCCGGCACCATCCCAGAAACCGCGGCGGCGACCAAATATCGGATCGCTTCGGCTTGCCCGACATCAAGAACCCCGCTTCGCACAGAAACCGTGACAGACGCCGAAGGCTCGACGCCTCGACTAAACGGTTGCTGTACAGCGTTGGCGATATGAACGCGCGCCATGTTTATACGCACCGAGGCGAGGATCGTCCGGGCCAACTCCCCCTCCTTGGCGCGCCAATACGCAGCGTCGAACATCTGCGAGGTGGTTCCGAACCCCGACAGTGAATCCAACAACTCGTACCCAGCAATACCGTTCGACGGAAGCCCCTCGCTTGCCAGCGACAGTCGTGCTTGGTCTCGCTCAGTTGAATCGATGTAGATTGCGTCGCCGCGAATTTCGAAAGGAATCGCTTTTTGTTCAAGAGACGCCACAATTTCGCCGGATGTCGCCGAATCCAACCCCGAATACAGCAATGCCATACTTGGCGTATTTACCACCCGCACGAGGCCGAAAAACGCAACGAGAGTAGCAATTGCAGCCAACACCACAACGATTTTCTTCTGCGGATCAAGCATGTTCCACGAATTAAAAATTTGTATCACCGACTGTCCTCGTCACTTATCCAGCTCCGTTCTGGCGCTAGTTTGATCAAGGACATCATGAATCGCGGAGCCTTAATAATTAGTTAGCATAATTCAGATTAAAACAAGTTTCGTATCAATAGCTGCCATCGGAACGAAGCATGACGGAAGTATCACAGTCGCAAGTCGACGAAGTGCAAAAAAAGAGTAGAAAAGGCCTTATTATGGGGGTTTTGGGTGCCGCAATCCTAGGCGGCACCGGATTTTTTGTGACCTACACGGGGGTGTTTCCAAGTGCAGGTGGCGATTCGGAAGTGGCAGTCGATTCGCATGGGGCATCGGTAGATGCCGGTCACGGCGAGCCAGTTGAGGGCGATCATGGCGATGTAGTGTCCAGCGTAACATTCGTTGCGCTGGACACGCTGATAATAACTCTTGGAAAATTCGCGTCGTCACAGCATCTGCGGTTTCAGGCGTATCTGGAGGTTCCCGCAGCCGCGGCTGACGAGGTGGAGCACTTAAGCCCGCGGATTTTAGACGTCCTAAACACCTACTTACGGGCCGTCTCGGAAAGTGAACTCGAAGACCCGGCGTCGATGAACCGTTTGCGCGCGCAAATGCTGCGCCGCGTTCAGGTTGTGGTGGGCGAAGAAAATGTCCGGGATTTACTGATTACGGAATTTGTACTGAACTAGAAAGGCGAGGTTTATGGAATTGATTTCAGATGGGCTGCTGTTGGCAGGAACAACGGCAGCAGCATTTTATTGTTATATATTGGCCCGGCGTGTTCGCGGTTTAACCGACTTGGACGCTGGATTGGGCGGCGCAATTACCGCTTTGTCACGACAAGTCGACGACATGAAATCGTCGGTTGATGTTGCAAAACAAGCCACAGGGGCTTCAGCGAAAGAGCTTATCGCGATGACCGCCCGTGCCGAAATTGCGGCGGGACGATTGGAGCTGCTTCTGGCGACATTGCATGAAAACACCGGTGCTGTGGACGCAACCGATAATGAAATTAAACCACGGATGGAAGGTAGGTGATCTATGGCGGGTAACACCAGACGCGCTCCCCGACCAACGCATATTATATTGTCGTGCCTCCTAGTATCAGCCGTTATTCGGCTTGGCACTGGTGGCGTGGCACTTGCAGAAGGGCGTGCGACACATGCCGAGGAATCGCCTATCGTGCTCGCACCACTCGCGCCTGAACTGGAGGTCAGTTTGTTGCTGGAATCGATCCGAACCAGACAGGAACAGCTTTCTCAACGCGAGATAGAAATAGCCGAACGTCAACTTGAGCTAAGTCTGGTCGAGCAGCAGATTTCTCTGCAGTTAACGGTGTTGATGCAGGCGGAGCAGAAACTGGCAGACACTCTGACGATTGCGGATAGCGCTGCGGAGAAAGACCTGAAGCAGTTGACCGAAGTTTATGAAAAAATGAAGGCCAAGAATGCAGCTGAAATTTTCGGAACTATGGAAGTCAGTTTCGCAGCCGGATTTCTGTCTCGAATGAAGCCGGAGTCTGCCGCTGGAATTCTGTCTGAAATGCCGCCGAATGCTGCCTATTCGATAAGCGTTGTTATGGCGGGAAAAAATGCGAACGCGCCGACGGAATAATTGAATTTCTTAGAGAGATATTAACCAAGCGCGACGAATACTCGACAGGCATGACACCAAGTTATCTGAAATGTGAGATGAACCGATGATTGGAATAGTAGGGATTATCATCCTTTTTGTGATGGTATTTGGCGGTTACACGCTTGCGGGTGGGCATATGGATATTTTGCTGCATGCGCTACCGTTCGAGATGATGATCATTGGTGGTGCGTCGGTCGGGTCTTTTGTGCTCGGGAACGATTTATCCACGATCAAGCACACGGTGTTGGATGTCGGCAAAGTGTTCAAAGGCCCGAAGTGGAAACCGCAGGACTATCAGGATCTGCTGTGTTTGATTTTTATTTTGATCAAACTCGGGCGAAAAAGCCCGACAGATATAGAGCCGCATATCGAATCCCCCGCGGATTCGTCGATATTTGGCACATATCCGCGAATTCAGGCGGATACAGAAGCAGTAGAGCTTATTTGCGATACGTTTCGATCTGCATCGATGAACTACGATGACCCGCACCAAGTCGAAGAGGTGTTGGATAAGCGCATCGAGGCCTCGTTAACTCATGCGCTGCATTCCAGCCACGGTCTGAATTCTATTGCGGATGGGCTGCCTGCTTTGGGGATTGTTGCTGCGGTATTGGGTGTGATCAAAACAATGGCCTCCATCGATCAACCCCCTGAAGTTTTGGGAAAAATGATAGGCGGGGCGCTTGTCGGCACGTTTTTGGGTGTGTTCCTGTCTTACGGAATAGTCGCACCGTTTTCCAGCAAGGTTCAATCCGTTGTGGAAGAAGACCAGAATTTTTATAATCTAATCCGAGAGGTCCTAATTGCCAGCCTTTATAGTCACTCGCCAAACATATGTGTGGAGGTGGGCCGCCAAAACACCCCTGGCCATTTGCGCCCGAATTTCGATGTCCTGGAACAGGCGCTGAAAGATACCAAACAGGCGGCCGCATGAAGCGTTTCGCGCCTTTTCTATTCACACTTATGCTACCGGCTTCGGCATTCGCCCAAACCGTTGCCGTCGTTTCGGGCGAACATGAGGGGTATACTCGGTTGGTGTTCACTATCGCCCCCGATCGTGAATGGAGCCTGATCACCGAGGCGACCTCAGCTACGCTGGTCTTTCCAGCACAAATTCTTGAATTTAGGGATGGCGGCGTCTTTGACCGCATCCCCAAGACACGACTGGTTTCCACGCATTCAGAACAAGACGAAGAGGCCGCAGTATATAGGATGACCTTGGGTTGCGATTGCGAGGTTGGAGCTTATCGTTATCAGGACGCATACATTATCGTCGACATCACCGACCGAGCCGAAACGTTTGTCACTGCCGCCCACTTCGCGCCAATACTGGGTGGAACGACCCTGCCGGATGGCAGTTACAATCCTCCAGAATTTGTACCGTGGATTTCGCCACGGGCCCCTTATTATGTAAGTAGCTCGCACCGCGTGAATTTCCCGGCGCAAACGAATGGCGTTGGACTTACCCCAACGCAGACCCCCGACGCTCCTCCAAACGCATCGCATACCGATGTGCTTCAACGCATCAAAGGCGTGGCAACAACGGAGGTGCGCGAGCTTGATCAAGAAATGCAAGCGGCCATTGATGTGTCGCGAAACAGTCTGCTACTACAGTTGACGCTTGCCGTCGATCAAGGATTGCTTGACC
>JAGLUD010000403.1 GCA_023134935.1 Paracoccaceae bacterium
GTTCCGTGCAGATCGCTGATCATACAGTCAGCAATGACGGATAGACCATCAAGTGCGTCAGCACTGAAGTTTGCATTTAGCGCTGCTTCGGCTTCAGTCCAACGATACACACCATCTTCGGATGCGCCTGTTACCGCCACACCGACACCGTCAGCATACTTGGCAACATAGACACCTACCAAGGCGAAACGGGACGCAGGTTGCTCAAACTTCATGTAGCAGGATGCGTCTGGTATGCGGAAATCGACCGATGTGATGATTTCACCTTCATTCAGTGCAGTTGTGAAAATGCCCTGAAAGAAGTCATCCGCAGCAATCGAACGTGCGTTGGTATTTATCGTTGCACGTAAGGCCAGCGCGGCTGCCGGATAATCCGCAGACGGGTCATTGTTGGCCAAGCTGCCGCCAATAGTTCCACGATTGCGAACAGCCGGGTCGCCGATATTCCCTGCGAGTACGGATAAGGAGCCGTAACTTGCGCCAGCTACTTCCGCATGGATGACACCGCCACCAATACTTACGACACCATCGGCAACACTGCGTTCACCCAATTCGGCGATACCCGATAGTGAAACCAGTTTCGCCGGAGAGGCCAATCGTTGCCTCATGGTAGGGATCAGCGTTTGCCCACCGGCCAACGCCAATGCGTCTTCACTTGCCAAGGCGGCGACTGCGTCAGCCACTGTGGAAGGTTTTTCGAATACGAAATTATACATTCTTGATCCTCCTTATTTCGCAGCTTGAATGGCAGCCCAGACCCGTGCGGGGCTGGCTGGCATATCGACATGGGTGACACCTAATTCAGACAGTGCATCCACTATGGCATTAATGACGGTCGGTGGCGAGCCAATGGCCCCCGCCTCTCCGCAGCCTTTTGCGCCGAGCGGATTGTGAGTACATGGCGTTGCACTGGACTGGTCGGTGGTAAAGAATGGCACATCATCGGCGCGTGGCATGGTGTAATCCATGTACGAACCAGACAATAGTTGGCCATTTTCATCGTAAACGCAGTTTTCCACCAGCGCTTGTCCAATACCTTGGCCAAGACCGCCTTGAATTTGCCCTTCCACGATCATCGGATTGATGACGTTACCGACATCATCCGCTGCTGCGAACGAACATATGGTGGCTTTGCCAGTGTCGGGGTCCACTTCGACCTCGCACGCATATGCGCCTGATGGATAGGTGAAGTTACCCGGGTCGTAAAACGCGGTTTCCTCCAATCCGGGTTCAAGCTGATCCACCGGATAATCATGCGGAACATAAGCCTTGAACGCAACTTCGGGGAAGCTGACGGTTTTATCGGTACCCGCGACGCTGAATACACCGTCATTGAACTCGATATCACCCTCACCGGCTTCCATCATGTGGGCCGCAATTTTGGAGGCTTTGTCGATGATCTTCTCGGTGGCGCGAACAATCGCGGAACCACCGACAGCCATTGAACGCGAACCATATGTCCCCATCCCGAACGGGATTTTAGACGTATCGCCGTGCACAATGTCGATGTCATCAGCCGACATGCCCAGCATATCCGCCACAAGCTGCGGGAACACTGTTTCGTGGCCTTGGCCATGGCTATGCGAACCAGTCATAACCGAAATATTTCCGGTTGCGTTAACCCGCACAGTTGCCGATTCATAAAGCCCAACGCGTGATCCGAGAACACCTGCAAGGTTTGATGGCGCTAAGCCGCAAGCCTCAACATAGGTATTAACGCCCAACCCGCGCAACAAACCGCGAGAGGCACTTTCTGCCTTGCGTGCATCGAAACCGGCGATGTCGGCCATGTCCTCAAGCTTGTCCATCAACGCATCATAATCACCGGAATCGTATTCCAGACCAGCCGCAGTGGCGAAGGGGAACTGTTCCTTCTTAATGAAGTTTTTACGGCGCAGTTCGATTGGGTCCATGTTCAGCTCGCGTGCACACATGTCAATCACACGCTCGACCGAGAATGTCGCCTCGGGACGTCCGGCCCCGCGATAGGCGTCAACCGGCGCTGTATTTGTGAACACGGTCTTAAGGTTCACATAAATAAGCGGCACTGTGTAATTGCCGGAGATAACCGTTCCGTGCAGGAAGGTCGGCGTAACCGTCGAAAAGTTCGACAGGTAAGCCCCAACATTGGCCAAAGTCGATGTGCGGATCGCAAGGAAGTTCCCTTCCAAATCCGTCGCCAACTCGATTGTCGTTTTATGGTCGCGGCCATGGGCGTCAGTTAGGAAACTTTCCCAACGGCTTGCTGTCCAGCGAACTGGACGACCAAGCTTTTTGGATGCGGCCAGCACCAAGGCTTCTTCGCCGTAGTGGTAGATTTTCGAACCAAACCCGCCACCAACATCGGGCGCAACAATCGTCAGCTTGTTTTCGGGAATTCCCATCACAAACGCCGAGATCAGCAACCGTGTCAGGTGCGGGTTCTGCGAAGTTGTGTAAAGCGTGTAATCGCCCGTGCCGGGGTTGTAATCACCCGTTGATGCGCGCGGCTCCATCGCGTTGGGAATTAGACGGTTGTTCACCAGATCCAATGTGGTGACGTGCGGCGCGTTCTTGATTGCCTCGTCTGTTGCCGCACGGTTATCCTCGATCCAGCCCCAGTCGAAACACTGGTTGGTTTCGATTTCATCGTGCACAAGATTGTTGGAGTTTGCCAATGCATCGGCCATATCTACAACTGCATCCAGTTCTTCGATATCAGCGTCAATCATTTCTGCGGCAGCGACGGCCAACTCTCGCGTTTCAGCGATCACGGCGGCGTAAGCATCACCAACATGTCGAACTTTGCCATGCGCCAAAACTGGTCGCTTGGGTTCCTTCATCGGCTCGCCGTTGCGGCTGTGAATTAGCCAGCCAGCGGGGTTTCC
>JAGLUD010000404.1 GCA_023134935.1 Paracoccaceae bacterium
GGTGCAATTGCAACCCATTTGGTACTGATTGGTGGTAGCCCGCTACCTGCAGTTATATTACTGGCGATTGCGGCAACTATCGCATGGAGCAGTAAAGAGCAGTTGCCAACTGCGATCTAAAGCAATTACTGCCCCGGTTAACACAATCGGGGCAGTAGCGTTTGACAATTTGCCACAAACAGGGCCTTGTTCAAAACAAAGTCCCTATGTGTGCCGCAATCCCTTCGCCTAAGTTTGGATATTGAAGAATGAGTGAAAAAGACGCTCCGGTTTTCTTGAGCGGAAGCCTAATGCGGCACGTCTCGGTTATGTCATTCACTGGCAGTATCGGATTAATGGCGATGTTTGCCGTCGATTTTGTGGACATGATTTTTATCTCAATGCTCGGTAACGAAGCGTTGGCTGCGGCGGTCGGGTATGCGGGGACGGTGTTGTTCTTCACCAACTCGATCAATATCGGTCTATCTATTGCGGCGGGGTCACTCGTATCCAGATCGCTTGGGGCAAAAAAACCAAAAGATGCTCGTGAATATGCGACTAGTGTGGCCGTTTTTGGCATAATTACTGGCTTAATCGTGCCAGCAATTGCGTTACCTATGTTGCCGAAGATCCTGTCGTTTCTAGGGGCACAAGGTGAGACCGCAAGCCTCGCAACGACCTATCTTTGGATAATCATGCCGACCATGCCGTTTATATCGGTTGCGATCATTAGCATGGCTATTTTACGGGCACATGGCGATGCGAAACGATCCATGGCAGCGACGCTGTTTGGTGCAATGCTGAATGCTGTGCTTGATCCGATACTTATTTTCGGTTTCGATCTGGGGTTGGAAGGCGCTGCGATTGCGTCCGTATTTGCGCGATTGTTGATGCTGTACTTGGCGTTAACGCCGGTATTACGAAGATATGACGGTTACGCTAAACCTAACCCAAGCTTGTTGGCGCGTGATTTTCGTTCGGTTTCAAATATTGCGAGCCCTGCGGTCTTAACTAATGTTGCGACGCCGGTGGGGATGGCGATCGTCATGCGTGAAATGTCGAAATACGGGACCGAAGCCATTGCTGGAATGGCGATAGTTGGTCGTCTTACGCCTATCGCCTTCGCCGTGATATTCGCATTGTCAGGGGCAATCGGCCCAATTGTCGGTCAGAACTTCGGTGCAGGTCGTATGGATAGGGTGCGCGGTGCGTTTAAATCAGGCATATTATTCATCGGAATATACGTTCTGTTTGCAACAGCGATCCTGTTTCTCGTTCGCCAACCAGTTGCAGACTTGTTCAACGCCGAGGGTTTGACCCGTTCGATTATCTATCTATTTTGCGGGCCGCTTGCGCTGTCATACTTCTTTAACGGAATCATATTCGTTTCCAACGCCTCGTTTAACAACCTTGGCCACCCCGGGAAATCCGCATGGATCAATTGGGGGCGAAATACGTTAGGAACTTGGCCGTTCGTTATCGCAGGTTCAGCATGGTTGGGGGCCGAAGGTGTGTTGATAGGTCAAGCTGCGGGCGGAGTGTTTTTCGCAGTCATCGCCATCATTCTGGCCACGCGCGTTATGAACGAGAGCGAAACACCTGGCGTTCCGGCTCCATTCCAGCGACAAAAGCGCGCTCATCTGCTGTTTAGCCGAGGTCGATGGTAACAGCAGGTAGGTTGCGTGGGCCCACTGAATAAGCGCCTCAAGGCGGCTATATTCGGAGCCGCGATGTCGAAATACCTTTGACAAAGATCAATGCAGGGATGCCTTTCCAGAGTCAGTCTCGTGAGTATGCATTAACTTTTGTTTGAGAGGACTCGGTTATGACTAATGAAAGCCACAACGTTATTTGGTTCGAAAACCTGTCGCGTGGCGATGTCGCGTTAGTGGGCGGCAAGAATTCGTCGCTTGGCGAGATGGTCGGCAATCTGTCCAAGGCTGGTATCAAGGTTCCACCGGGGTTTGCCACAACTTCAGATGCGTTTCGAAGCTACATGCAGGAAAACCAGCTCGGAGGCATGATCGCGGCAACTATGGAAAACTTGGAATCCGGCAAGGTTACTTTGCAAGAAGCCGGTCAATCCATTCGCGCAGCAATTATCGCGGGCGAATGGCCAAAAGGCATCAGCGACAGCATTGTCGAGAATTACCGCGAGTTGGTTAAGCGCACCGGATCGGCTGATGTGCCCGTGGCCGTACGTTCCAGTGCGACAGCCGAAGATTTGCCGGATGCCAGTTTTGCCGGGCAGCAGGAGACATATC
>JAGLUD010000405.1 GCA_023134935.1 Paracoccaceae bacterium
ACGCGCGGCCTTCAACCACCCGATCCGATGGTCGCAATCCTGTCACAGATCGAGCAACCCGATCAGCGCGGGCCTATTATAGTGTATTTGGATCGAAACCCGATCTATCTGTTTCCCGAACTAAGCGAGCGTGGCTGGGTTTGGGAAATAGCAGAAAGCGACCCAGACGCTGTTCGTATTATTTTGAGGGCAAAAATATGAGTATGACAGGTGGATTTTTAGGGGGTGCACAGGATCGACTTTTGCCGGCCTCAATTCCCTTCCGGTTCTTTCTAATTGCGTCCGTGTTTCACGTTTTGATGTGGGTCACCCTGTTTTTTGGTGCGGATCAACTTGTCAGATACACAGGTGGCGCAGGCCTTGTTCTCGCGGCGATCCATCTGGCCACACTCGGCGTATTCACGATGGTTGCCATCGGCGCGAGTTATCAATTGTTACCGGTCGTTACCCGCCGCCCACTTGCGCATACTTGGCCGGCGCGACTAAGTTTTTGGCTTATGACGGCCGGGATATGTTTGTTAACATACGGCATGGCCACAGCCGCGTCATTTCCGATGCAATCCGGGGCCGTTCTTGTGGTCACAGGTCTAGCGGTATTCATAATCCTTACCGCCGACAATCTTCGACAAGCAGGCAGCATGCCAGTGGTATCAGCACATGGTTGGGGGGCGTTGGTAGCACTAATAATCTTCGCTGCTCTAGGTCTAATTCTAGTGTGGGACTTCGACGCCGCATTTTTGGAAAATCGAAACGGTATAGCCATATTGCACATGGTCTTGGCAGTATTTGGCTTCATGGGACTGCTAATTGGCGGATTATGCCTAATCTTGATCCCAATGTTTGTACTTTCTCAAAGCTTGCCCAATCGCCCGGGTTGGTTCCAATTGGGCTTGGCGGTCGTAGCGCTCATTGGATACATGGCTGCTTACGTCTACCAAAGCCAAACCCTTGCTTGGCTATCTATCGCAGCGGGTTTGGGGGCATCTGCTGTCTACATCTGGCAAATGCGCAAAGTGCAAAAATCGAGCATGCGTAAACGATTGGGATTGTCCTTCGTGCTGATCCGCACATCTTGGGCATTTCTGGTACTCGGTTTGATGCTAGGTGGATTAGTCATGTCCGGAATAGAGTTAGCATTCGCCCCGCCACTTTTTGGTTTTTTTCTTCTGGCGGGTTGGCTGCTGACTTTTCTCACAGGAATATTACAGCGGATAATGCCATTCCTAGCCTCAATGCACGCAAGCGGGTCGTCGGGATTACCGGTTATGGTTTCAGAGCTAACAGCAGAACTTCCATTAAAAATCCATGCATACTGTCACTTCTCCGCTCTGTTGTTAGTGTCCGTTGGGATCGTGATAAACGTCGCAGTCCTCGTTCTGACAGGGGCATTTCTGGGCGCCATTGGTGCAATTGCATTTGTCGTATTTGCGATGAACGTCTGGATAAAACTGCGTGAGAACCAAGTAAACGGCTAACATTGAGCTCTACTTATCCCATCGAATACCTTGCAATACTTAAATCGGTATTGTAATACTTATTTAGTATCCCTTAACACAATCCACAGGCTTAAATCATGAACTTTACCCGCAGGACAGCTCAGCTTTTGCATGAAGACCATCAGGCAACTATTGTCGTGATCGAAAGCCTAGACCAGTTGATTGCCAAGTCTCGCAAGAAAGCTCCGGACGTTAGTGACCCTGCAGTACTGAGAACGCTTAAAAATGCGACCGGCGCAATTAATGAGGAGATTAGCAGCCATTTCGCCTTTGAGGAAAACGAGCTGTTCACGCGGCTTGAAGAAATGGGCGACCTTGCCATCGGCGACCATCTTCGCGGCGAACATCAAGCCTTGTTACCGCTGGGTCAACAGGTCGACGAGCTTGCCCGATTCGCAATCGAAAATGGTTTTACGGATGAAAGTTGGGCTAAATTTCGAAACGTCGCTAGCGAGTTAGTAGAGCGTATGTTTGTTCACATCCAAAAAGAAGAAATGGCGCTCCTCCCTGCGTTGGAGGACCTGCTGGATGACGAAGCAGATATGGAACTTTCGACCGCCTATTCCGAGATCCACTAGAATACTCTTACAAACAAAAA
>JAGLUD010000406.1 GCA_023134935.1 Paracoccaceae bacterium
ACATGCCCGTAACGGGCACGAAGGGTTTCAGCGGCGGTTTGGGCCTCGTCCGTAGAGGATGCCAGAAAGGATATATTCTTATATTTCATCCCGCTAGTTTCCCTTTTTCACGCAGACAACTCAAGACCAGAAACGCGCGCCTGACAGGATGTAGTATTTCCAACAGGAAACTCTCTTTCCGATCAGCTACGCAAATTCGCCCCAAACCGCCCTTTGCGCTGTTTTAGCCCCTTTTCATCACGCCTTTCGCCTGCAACAACGCATCCAACTTAAAATTTGCGTCGCTTAACCAATTTTACGGGTCGGTTTTTTGTTTCCTATCGGAAACACGTCCTATAGAAGGCCCTAAAACACGCCAACCCAGGAGATCAAGATGACCAACGTAAAAGATGCCGGTTTCTTCACAGAAAGCCTCGCCAGCCGTGATCCGGCAATTTTCGGTTCCATCACCGATGAACTCGGCCGTCAACGCGACGAGATCGAACTGATCGCCTCGGAAAACATCGTATCCGCCGCCGTGATGGAGGCCCAAGGGTCGGTGCTGACGAACAAATATGCCGAAGGCTATCCGGGCCGTCGTTACTATGGCGGTTGCCAGTTCGTAGACGTGGCCGAGACCCTCGCCATTGATCGCGCCAAGGAACTGTTTGGTTGCGATTTCGTTAACGTTCAGCCCAACTCCGGCTCCCAAGCCAATCAGGGTGTATTCACCGCGTTGATCAAACCGGGTGACACCATCCTTGGCATGGATCTGGCATCCGGTGGGCATTTGACGCACGGGGCGAAACCGAACCAGTCCGGCAAATGGTTTAACGCCGTGCAATACGGTGTGCGCCGCGAAGACAACCTGTTGGATTACGATCAGGTAGAGGCGTTGGCAAAAGAACACAAACCCCAGTTGATAATCGCCGGTGGTTCCGCCATTCCGCGCCAGATCGACTTCGCCCGCTTCCGCGAAATCGCGGATATGGTCGGCGCGTATCTTATGGTGGACATGGCCCATTTCGCAGGCCTGGTTGCGGCAGGTGAGCATCCTTCCCCATTCCCGCACGCCCACGTTGCCACAACAACGACGCATAAAACCCTGCGTGGCCCGCGCGGCGGCATGATCCTGACTAATGACGAAGCGATTGCGAAAAAGGTTAACTCCGCGATTTTCCCGGGTATACAGGGCGGCCCGCTAATGCACGTCATCGCCGCCAAAGCCGTTGCTTTCGGCGAGGCTTTGCGCCCCGAATTCAAAACCTACCAGCAACAGGTTATCGCCAACGCACAAACATTGGCCGCAACCTTGATCGAAGGCGGTCTGGACATCGTGACCGGTGGCACCGACACGCACCTTCTGTTGGTCGACCTTCGCCCCAAAGGTGTTAAGGGTAATGCCACGGAAAAAGCGTTGGGTCGTGCGCATATCACTTGTAACAAAAACGGCATTCCGTTTGACCCTGAAAAACCGTTTGTAACATCAGGTGTGCGTCTAGGCTCGCCCGCCGGAACAACGCGTGGGTTTGGCGAAGCCGAGTTCCGCAAGATTGGTGAGCTGATCGTTAAGGTCGTGGATGGTTTGGCCGCGAATGGCGAAGAGGGCAATAATGCTGTTGAAGACGCCGTTAAAGCTGAGGTTCAGGCCCTGTGCGACGCCTTCCCGATGTACGACAACCTATAAACGTTACAAACAAAAAGGGCGGCGTTGGAATAATCCGACGCCGCCCTTTTTTGTGGGGTGTTGCGTTATTTACCCTCGCGCACCCAGATTTCGACACGGCGGTTAACCGAGCGTCCCGCGAAGGAATCGTTACAGCCTTGTGGCGAAACTTCCCCGAAACCTTCAACAACGAATGAATAATTTCCGGCGTTCTCTCCAAGTGCTGCCTGAAGTTCATCCAGAACCTGTTGAGCGCGGCGGCGTGATAGGGATGCGTTCTGCGCCGCAGCCCCTGCTGCGTCCGAGAAGCCCGCGATCAAGAACTCACGCCCTGCAAAATCATTGTTGAGAAGATATGCCGCCAAGCGTGGAATATCGCCACGCGCCTGCGCGTCCAGCTCTACTGCGTTCGGTTTGAATCGGAAGGTTGATGAAAGTCGGATACTGCCACTCAATTTCGAAACCATGCTGCGGATACTGGCAGGTGAAACATCGCCCGGATCAGCAATCATCGTGTTAACCAGACGTTGACCTTGCACCTCGATCGGTAGTGCCGTGATCGACTGGCTTACGAAGCCTGAACCTTCTGCTGCATTTTGTCCTGCATCGCTTTTCACGAACTGCAAGAAGCCCAGCGCCTTGTCGGCTTTCTCTTTCGGGATATCCCCAAACATCCGGTTGGTCGTATAAAGATATACGCGCCGCGCAAGTGGGTATTCGCCGGTTTTCACGGTAAATTCGGATGGATTCGAAATAAATCCACAAGTTCCGCGCAATGGAACAGCGCGCGTATCTTGCTGATATGCGATACTGGTGAACCCAATCCCGTTGGGGTCATTCGTCACTGCGCGTACCAGGCTGATATCATCGGTAAACGTGGTTGATTGGCTGGAAAAACCAGCGTTATCCGGGGCCAGAACCACCGCGGAAAAATCGCTGGCGCTGCCAGATGCATCATCGCGGCGATACACATTAATCCGCGCATCGTTTCCGCCAAGTTCCGACCAATTCGATATCCGCCCCGAGAAAATCTGGGCAAGCTCGTCCATGCTTAACGTCGCAATGGTGTTCTCCGGTGGTACGATAATCACCAAACCGTCAAGGGCGGCCACAATCTGATAGGTTTGATCCGACAAATCCCCAAGCTCGGCGGCATTGAATGCACCAAGCTCAGCCGACGTGATAGCACGCGATGACAATGCAATCTCAGAATCGCCGCTCAACAACGCTTCAAATGCCGCCTTCGAGCCGAGTGTGTGGATCTCCACATCGGCAAAAACCTCGCCGTTAGGCGTGGAAAACAAGTAGGGTTGCACGGGCACATCGCCAGCGACCGTCGCCTCGCCCGTCCCTAGTGCCAAACCGTAGGAGCCACTAAAATCTTGAAAAAGGCTGGGGATCAATACCTGCGCCAACGTACTTGAGCCAGCCAAGCGAAAGTCCGAGTTGATAAGTTCTGGGCAAGCTTCGCCTTCGCAGGTGACCTCGTCAACCGAGACTTCCAACTGCCCCAACATGACTTCTAACACGTAGAATTCACCGTCGAACGCCAATAGTTCACCGTGCATGGCAATACTGCCATCCAGAGACCGCAGCGTCACCTGTCCGGCATTCGCAACGGGTACTGTCAGGCAAAATGCCAGTAACATCCCAAGAAACGGTATCGTATGGAGCCTCAAACTCATTCGTCTTTCCTTCTTGCAGTTCTATTGCCGCGAAGAGTTTTATCTCATGAGAATGTGCGTATTGTTAGGCTGCTTTCACAGAGATACTCTCCGGAACTATTACGCGGCGGAGATTACGGGTTTATTAAATGATATCCAACTTAATTCGGAAAATTTATGAATAATAATCTTCAATCGAAGTCGTGGTTACGCTGGCTTAAGTGAATTCAGCGTAATTCAATCGGTAATGCCATAAAATTTACTCTGATATATCGCTGTTTTACCGTTCGGCATTAACGCTTTAATAAAGGCATCCCGCGCTTGGAGCCGCTTCATCCACTCAGACAAAGCCTCGAATTGCCCAATTTTAATAAAGTGTTGCGCAATATAAACTGAATATCCGACCGATATGTCAACCGCGCTGAAATCCGCCAGCAAGAAATCCCGATCTTGCAGATGCGCGTCCAGCACTTCCAACGCCTTTTCCAGCCGCCGCGCTTCCAGTTTCATCAACAGCTGCGATCGGTCTTTGTCGTCATAAATCACAATATGCTGCTGCGTCAGGGTTGCGCCATGCACCGCAACTGTCTCGGCGTAATGCAGCCATTGCAACCACTCCATCCGCTCCGGATCGCCGGGTTTACGCCCAAGTGGAGAGTCATATGCCTCACACAAGTATTCCGTAATTGCACCCGTTTCGAACAGTACTTTACCGTCGATTTCCATCGCTGGCACCCGCCCTAACGGGTGCTTGGCCAAATAGGCCTCGCTTCGCAATTCCTTGCCAAAATCATGCATGACCAGCGTGAAGGGTATATCCATTTCGTACAACAACCAAAGACTGCGAACGGATCGCGCCTGATGGCAGTGGTGCAGAACTATTTCGCTCAACGTTTGGTCCCTGCGGCAGACATCACCAGATCAAGGTATATTTCCTCGACCATATCGAGCGACAGGCGCCCCTCGTCGCGATACCACGTGTTCATACCTGTCAGCATGGCGATAAGCGCGAAGGTCGCCACTCTGGTGTCCACAAACTTGAAAGTCCCGTCGGCTTGCCCGTCCCTAAGAATTTTATGCAAAATATCTTCGTATTTGCTGCGAGCAGTCTGGATTACCTTGGAGTTTTCAGGGTTAAGGTTTCGCAACTCCATGTAGGAAATGAACACCTCGTCCGCGCGGGGAAGGTGAAACCGAATGTGGAACCGTACAAAGCATTCCAACTGGTCAATCGGGGCGATCGCATGGGGCGTCGTGCGCCCCTCCCATGCTTGCAGAAGGTCCTGCATGTGTTGATCCATAAGGTCGAACAACAGTGTCTGTTTGTCAGCCGTATAAAGGTAAAGCGCCCCAGCCTGCACACCAACTTCACGCGCGATTTGGCGCATGGAAACTGCGGCGTAACCATTCTTAGCGAACAAAACCGTCGCGGCTTCGCGAAGCTGTTTTGCCGTCTTTTCCCCGTTGGAGCCCGATTTTCTGGCCATTACTATCCCTGCCTTTTCAGGCACGCTAACTGAACGATCGTTCAAATGAAAGAGGGAACAGAAATCTTGCGTCATTAAACCGGTTTAATGGTTTAATGACCGTGCCAGTTACGCAGGCAACGAACCTTCGGTTTATCGCTGATCAAACCTCAGTTTCACGAACGCACCGGGCGCATCTTCCAGCACACCACCAACAGCGCCAGCCACCCGCGCCGGAACCTTCTTGCCAGACTTGCGCTTCAGCCATTTATCCCAATCCAGCCACCAACTGCCCGCGCTCTCCGCCGCGCCTTCAAGCCAGCCCTCAAGTGTCTCGGACGACATATCTGTATTCGTCCAATACTGGTACTTTCCTGCCGCCGGAGGGTTCACCACCCCCGCAATGTGACCCGACCCTGCCAGCACGAACCGCACATCTGCTTTCGGCATTTCACGCGCTCCACCATAAACCGAGGCCGCTGGCGCAATATGATCTTCCTTTGCCGCAACATGGTAAACAGGCACGGAAATATCACCCAATCGAACGGGTTTGCCGTCAATCTCTAACAAATTCTTCACCAGCTTGTTCTGCGTATAAAACTGATCCAGATAAAAATGATGCACTTTGGCGGGCATCGCCGTGGAATCCGCATTCCAATACAGCAAATCAAACGGAACGGGCGCCTTACCAAGCATATAATTGCTAACCACATACGACCAAATCAGATCACCAGAGCGCAGCATGTTGAAAGCCGAGGCCATGGTTTGCGCGGGTAAATACCCCTTCTCCATCTGCTCATCAACCATCGCGATGGTTTTGTCGTCAACGAAAACCTGCAACTCGCCCGCGTCCTCGAAATCCACCAACGAGGTGAAAAACGTACTCGAAGCTATCCGCTTGTCGCCATCGCGATTAAGCACCGCGGTCAAAGTCGCCGCCATCGTGCCGCCAATGCAGTAACTGGCGATATGCGTCTGCTTTTGCCCGGTTTCGGACAGCACGCGATCAATCGCATCGGACGCGCCTTGCATGTAGGATGCCCACGTCTCGTCCTTCTGGGCCTCATCAGGGTTTACCCATGAAATGATGAACACGGTATAGCCTTGCTCGACCAACCACTTCATCATCGACTTCTTCTCATTCAGGTCGAGGACATAATATTTGTTAATCCAAGGCGGGATCATCAGCAGCGGTTTGGAATATGCCTCCTCCGTCAAAGGCGAATACTGGATCAACTGCAGTATGTTGTTCTGCCAGATCACCTCGCCTTCAGTCATCGCCATATTGCGGCCAACCTCGAAGGCGTCCATGTCAGTCTGACGGATCAGCAACTTACCCTTGCCGCGTTCCATATCGGCCAACATCATCTTGAGGCCACGAACCAGGTTCTGCCCCTTCTCCGCCGCGGTTGCCTCCAACACCTCTGGATTTAGCGCCGCGAAGTTCGCAGGGCTCATCGCTTCGACAAAGTTACGTGCGTAGAACTCAGCTTTCTTGCGGTCCTTAGGGTCCATATCCGCTTCGTGCACCGTATTTTGCACCCAGCCGGACGCCAACAAATAGGACTGCTTGATATACTCGAACACCGCATTTTCAGACCAATCGTCATGCTTGAAACGCTTACCTTCGGCGGGCAGGTCCGGCATCTCGACCTCGGTCGCGGCCTCGTCGCCGCCCATCCATTTCATCATGGCGTGTTGCCAAAGGTGGCCCTGTGCCTCCCAATACTTTTGAGTAGATTCAGCCAACTTCTGCGGGTCAGACCACAATGCCGTCATCAATTCCGTAAAGGCAGGCATGGTATTCATGGGGTCGGGATTCGTCGAATGGTGCTCGTCCGCCTCTGCTTCCAGAAACTTTTCCAAGATTTCCTGCGAAATCTCGAAAACCTCGTGCATGTTGCCGGCAAATTCCTGACGATCCTCGATGATATGCTCAAAGTCGGCGCCATCGGGCAAAGTTTTGTCACTCATAGCTCAATTCCCTTTCGCCCACCTTGCTTGCGGGCGCTTCCAGCGTTAACTATGGCGTATATTGTCGGAAAATTCCAAGACAACTTTGCAACGGGCCATAAATGCGAGACACCAAAGATATGCTGCGCCGCACTATGCCCAATTACAGGCACTTGGCTGTTGGGGCAATGTTGTTGCTTTCAACTTCGGCCTGCGGGTGGGATGCCACCCTGAACGGGCACGATTTCTCGCCGTCCGATTATGCCACGCAGCGCGGGTTTCCAGATTTATTGCCCGCCTCTGCCTTCCGCATTTCGGATTACGAGGTCCCCGACCCGTCAAACCTAGTCGCCCGTTTCGCCATACTGAAACGTAAAATAGTGGCCCTGCGCGGACCCGTGCTATCATCAAGCGATCGCACCCGCCTCGAAGCCGCCCTAGAACGCACAGCCTCAACACAAGGATAGAATGAATGTCAGATGAATGGGATTGGGAACTGCAACAGAA
>JAGLUD010000407.1 GCA_023134935.1 Paracoccaceae bacterium
TTGGGCGAAATGTGGTGCTACATCAATTCGATTGCCAATGCGATGCCTTGCCCGCCGCCGATGCACATGGTGATCAGGCCCTTGGATCCGCCGATCCGTTCTAGTTCCGCGATGGCTTTTAGCGTAACAATTGCACCTGTCGCGCCGACGGGATGGCCCAATGCGATTGCGCCGCCGTTGGAGTTTACTTTTGCGGGGTCCAGATCCAACACTTTGCTTACGGCGCAGGCTTGGGCGGCGAAGGCCTCGTTACTTTCGATCACGTCGAAATCGTCGGCCGATAAGCCAGTGCGTTTCAGAAGCATCTCGACGGCAGGAATCGGGCCGATGCCCATCACCTCGGGGCGGACACCTGCGTGGGCGTAGCCGAGGATGCGGGCTTTGGGTTTTAGACCGGCGCGGTTGGCGGCATCGGCGGTGGCCAGCACCATTGCGGCGGCCCCGTCGTTGATGCCGGACGCGTTGCCTGCGGTAACGGTCCCGTCTTTCTTGAAGGCGGAGCGTAGGCCGGCCAATGCCTCGGCACTGGTGGCTTTGGGGTGTTCGTCTGTGTCGAACATTACAGTTTTGCGGCGGATTTTGACTTCAATTGGGGCGATTTGGGATTTGAAGTGTCCGGCCTCGATCGCAGCGGCAGCGCGGCGCTGGGATTCAAGCGCGAAGGCGTCTTGATCTGCGCGGGTGATGTCGTGTTCGGCAGCGACGTTTTCTGCGGTGATGCCCATGTGACCTGTTCCAAACGGGCAGTTCAGCGTGGCGAGCAGCATGTCCGTGGCGGTGAAGTCCCCCATCTTTTGGCCCCAACGGGCTTGGGGAATAATGTAGGGGGCGCGGCTCATGCTTTCGGCTCCGCCTGCGATTGCAAATTCGGCGTCGCCTAGCATTAACGATTGCGCGGCGGAAACGATGGCTTGTGCGCCGGAACCACACAGGCGATTGACGTTCATGGCGGGGGTGCTGTTCGGGATGCCAGCGTTAATGGCGGCGACGCGGGCAAGGTACATGTCGCGTGGTTCGGTGTTGATGACGTTACCAAAGACGACATGGCCGATTTGCGCGGGATCTACGCCAGTGCGTTTCAGGGCCTCGGCTGTGACGTGCGTGGCCAGATCAACGGGCGGGATGGCGGCGAGGCTGCCGCCAAATGTGCCGATGGGCGTGCGGGCGCCGTCGAGAATTACGATGTCTTGGGTCATGGGATGCTCCTGTAAAGTTGGGAGGAGTTTGCATGGGGCGACGCGGACTGGCAACCGCTACGTTGCGTGTTTTGATCGACATGTGCGATGCTCCGCCCTAGGGTGATGTTATGCGCATTTCACACATCGATCATGTTCAGTTGGCGATGCCAAAAGGCAAAGAAGCCGAAGCTGCTGCGTTTTACGTGGGGGCGCTGGGGCTGGTGGCGGTTGAGAAACCGGAAACCTTGAAGGCCAATGGCGGTGTCTGGTTCGGGAACGAAGGTGTGAACATCCATCTTGGGGTGGACCCGAATTTTCGAGCGGCGAAAAAGGCACACCCTGCGTTGCGGGTGGATGATCTTGACGTTTTGGCTGTTCGGTTGGAGACAGCTGGATTTGCCGTGATCTGGGATGACCGGTTGCCAAATACGCGGCGGTTTTACAGTGATGACCCTTACGGAAACCGGATCGAGTTCATGGCCCTTTAGGTCAGAATATCAACCATACGGCAGCAAGTATGCCGATACCAACGAACCAACTTTGCCACAACACGCGCACCGATGCTTCGATGTCCATCGGGTCCAGCGGCTTGCGGCCAGTGCCATTCACCCACGGCAGATTGGTCATGGCGCCGTTGTAGCTGCGTGGGCCGGAAATTGCGATGCCGAGAACGCCAGCCATCGCGGCCTCTGGCCAGCCGGCGTTGGGGGAGCGGTGGTGTTTGGCGTCAGCTTGCATGGTGTTCCATCCGGCTTGTGACCAATGGGCGAGGCAGATCAGGCCGCCCGTCAGGCGTGCAGGCACCCAGTTTACGATGTCGTCGAGGCGGGCGGTTGCCCAGCCGAAATCCTCGTACCGTTCATTGCGGTGGCCGATCATGCTGTCGGCGGTATTGATGATTTTATAGATCACGATTCCGGGTAGACCGAGAATCAGGAACCAGAAGGCTGGGGCGACTATGCCGTCCGAGAAATTTTCGGCGGCGCTTTCGATTGCACCACGGGCAACGGCACTTTCGTCGAGTTCTGCGGGATCGCGGCCAACGATCATGGAAACTGCGCGGCGACCTTCGGGGAGGGAGGAGCGCAGGGCGCCTGCGACTTGGGTTACGTGATCGGTGAGGCTTCGTTGTGCCAAAAGGATGGCGGCGAGGAGGGCTTCAAGCAGGCCGGCGTCGGGAATCGATTTGATTAACAGACTAAGGGTGAGCGCGCCGAGCGTCAGGATCACGATGGTTAGGATGCCCGTGTTCCGGCGGTTTTGCCCGTGGTTTAGGCGATCATCCAGCCATTCCACGCAGCGACCCATTAGGGTGGCGGGGTGTGGGAAGCGGCTCCATAGCCAGTCGGGCTCGCCCAGAATTGCGTCAAGTATAAGGGCGATCAGAAGGAGGGAGAGGGTGCTCATGACGGTGTTTCCAGCGACTCGGGAGGCGTAAAGTTACCTTTCCGATAGCACTTAGGTGTTGCCTGGACCATCAGTTTCTTAAGTTTGAGTCACCGAATTTGACGTGCTGGCGCTTCATATGGTGTGTAGCGCTGTTGTGACCGCCATATATAGATCGTTAACTATTTGTTAATACATTTCGTAAATATTTACACAATTATTAATAGAAATTTTAGCATTGAATGGTGGAGCGAGCGATGCGGATATTATTAGTACAGCACAATGAGGATCTGTCGGAGCTGTGGTCGCGATTCTTGCAACGGCAGGGCGTGGAGGTCGTGCAGGCATCAACGCAATTGGCGGCGATCAACAAGTTGCGGTTCGAGGATTTTGATGCGCTGGTTCTTGATTTGGTACTGCCGGATGGCGGGGCGATCGCGATTTCGGATTATGCAACCTATCGCTGCCCTGACGTGCCGATTATTGCAGTGACAAGCACCAGCTTTTTCTCGGACGGGTCGATCTTTGATCTTATTCCTAACGCACGCAGTCTGATGCGCACACCGTTGCGGCCCGATGATTTGGCTGCTGTGTTGGAACACTATGTTCCGCGTAAATCGTCGTTGATCAGTAAGCCTGAAGTGGCATAAAGGTGTGGTAAATCGCCAAATTGTAACTTGACGTTAAGGCCGTATTCGCAAACGATAGGGCGTTAACTAGCGGAGTTGGTAATGGAAACACATTTCTCACCGGACGTGATGGCGGGCCTGCAAAGGGCGCGTATGAAAGACGCGATGAAGAAGAACCGTTTGCGCGTGCATGACGGGGATACGGAATATCCCGTGATTAAAATCTGGGAAACCGGAT